>NZ_JAABLX010000053.1:0-46528 GCF_009915245.1 Proteus sp. G2669
AAAACGATGATGGCTTAAGGTTGTTCGATGATAAGCCCGTTTATTAGGCACCAGTAACTGATGTTCTTTCAATAAAGAAAATAGCCGATCACGACCAATAACCATCTGTTTTTGCTTTAAAATAAAATGTAATTTACGCCCACCCAGTCGAGGTTGTAAGACTCGTTCAGATTTAACAACATCAATAATGGCCGAATCTGCTTTCTTTCGTTCCTCAGTTCTATCCAGCCTCTTGTAATAAGCCTGTCGGCTGATCTGCATAAAACGGCAAGCAATTGTTACGGTGAGGTTTTTAACCGTTTTTTCTTTAATAACTCGGCTTTGCGCTTTTTTGACAAACGAACTCCAAAGTCTCTATCCATGACTTTAACCACAGCTTCGAAAAAATCGGATTTAAGCCGAGCTTCTTCAAGTTCCTTTTCAAGGATCTTAATGCGTTGTTCCGGCGTTTGTTGTTTAGAAGATTGGGTCATAGCTGAACCTCTATAAAAAGTATCAGGGGTACCGTTTGACCAATCTAACCTACCATGCTTACGAAGCCAAACTAAAACAGTAGAGCATCCTTGTATACCATAGTGATCTTGGGCTTGTTTATAGGTTATTTCGCCTTTTTCAACTTGGTCAACAAGCTGTAATTTAAAAGCGAGAGAATAATCGCGTTGAGTCCGTTTAGTGATTGGTTTCATTACATTCTCCAATTTCAGATTGGAAAAGTGTCAACCTTATTTAGGACGGGTCATAGGCAATAAAAAAGGAACTGTAGACAGTTCCTTTTTTTTACTGAGAGATTATCCAGAATGAATTATTTCTCATCATGTGCGTGGCTATCTTCTTTACAATTGCCTTCAGCACAGTGGCCATATAAATAAAGGCTATGATTGGAAAGCTTGATACCATGACGTTCAGCGATGTTTCTTTGGCGCACTTCAATCGCATCATCTGTAAACTCGATAACTTTACCACAATCAAGACAAATTAAATGATCGTGATGGTGTTGTTGAGTTAATTCAAATACTGATTTACCACCTTCAAAATTATGTCGGGTAACAATACCAGCATCGTCAAATTGGTTTAAGACGCGATACACGGTTGCCAGACCAATCTCTTCACCGATATCGATGAGTTTTTTATAGAGATCTTCAGCACTGACATGATGGCACTCAGGATCCTGGAGCACTTCCAAGATCTTTAAGCGAGGAAGTGTAACTTTTAACCCAGCATTTTTTAACGCTTTATTATTGTCGGTCATGCGGATTTAATCCTGTTGCTAATGGTGAATTTAATTTTTGTGCTCACTAATAGGGTTGATTCATTAACACTCGGGTGAATAAATAACCTTATTGATTATAGGCATGATATTTAAAAATAAACACCCCTACCTATCACACTATCTTAGCACACCATTGAATAATTATCATTCTCAATATTGAGTATTTATTTATCCCAAAATTTCATCTAGGCTCATTTCTTCTTTGATTTGAGCAACCCAAGCATCAACACGCTCTTCGGTTAATTCTGGTTGACGGTCTTCGTCAATCGCAAGGCCGATAAAGTGATTATCATCTGCAAGCCCTTTAGAGGCTTCAAAATGGTAACCTTCTGTTGGCCAGTGACCCACAATGACAGCACCACGAGGTTCAATAATATCGCGGATTGTGCCCATTGCATCACAGAAGTATTCTGCATAGTCCTCTTGGTCGCCACAACCGAACAGTGCAACCAGCTTACCGTCAAAATTAATATCTTCTAGTGTTGGGAAAAAGTCATCCCAATCGCATTGTGCTTCACCATAATACCAAGTAGGAATACCTAGTAACAGAATATCAAATGCTTCGATATCTTCTTTACTGGATTTTGCGATATCATGAACTTCGGCATTATCAGCCCCCAGTCTTTCTTGAAGCATTTTGGCAATATTTTCAGTGTTGCCGGTATCACTGCCGAAGAATATACCTATGATTGCCATAAAGTGAGATAACCTCTTTTATTCTATATTCGTTATACTTCAAATTGTTGCGTTGTTGGCTACGTTAATTCGTACTAATTACATACTTTGTATGTACCAGTAACGCCTTTACTTACCACCTAGCCACACTTCAAAATAGTTAGAGTATATTTGTCTGTGTTTGAACAATTACTAGTGAAAAATAAACATCTTGTTTTCATAATAGAAAACTAAAAAACGTATTTTGACGAAAATAGCAGTGTAATTCTGTCGAATTTGTGTGGTTTAGCTGCTAGCTATTCTCATTTTGATGTATTTTCAAGGCGTGATTTTGCGCCAATTGTTCTAGTAATATTTCTTCAATAAGCTCGCTACGGCTAACATTTCTTGCAGTCGCCAACTCATTAAGTGCATTCACAGCGTCCTCATTTAATTTCAACTCAACTCGACGTAAACCATTGACTCTGTCTCGTCTTAATTGGTTGCGTTTATTAATTCTAAGCTGTTCATCCCGAGAAAGCGGGTTTGTTTTAGGTCGCCCAGGTCTGCGTTCATCTGCGAACAAATCCAGTGTGGTGCGATCAGTTTGTTCTTTTGCCATAAATTTTGCTGTGAAAGGGCGTATACCAATGACTAAATTGCGAAACGCCCAATAATACCCCACATAGTGGCGTCCTGCCACTGCTTCCTGAGTTTAACCTATTGTCATTTGGTCTTTTTATCGACAGATTGCGTGATTAAGTACAATAATTATACATTCAGCTAAATTATTACTTTCTTAATGGCGTCACTTTAGGCAATAAATTAAGCTTTGGATAAAAAACGACGAATAGCGTTAATAACAGTGCTAGGCTTTTCTGAATGTACCCAGTGTCCAGTATTTGCTACGACAAAAGCGCTAGCTTGCGGAAATTGGCGTGCAATATCATTACGGTATTCATCTAATATATAAGGTGATAAACCACCGCGAATAAATAGCACCGGATAATTCCAAGCAGGAACTTCTTTCCAACCAATAATGTCTGAATAAGCATTTTTGATTGCAGATAAATTAAATAGCCATTCACCACTTTTAAATGATTTAAGTAAAAACTGAATAACTCCCTCTTCTTTAATAAAGGGACTCATAATTTCTAATGCATCTTGACGTCGTGTAACTTGAGCTTTAGTGACGGCTTCGAGTGCCGCAAAAATGTTATCGTGGCGACGGACATTGTAAGCTACAGGTGACATATCTATTACGACAATGCGAGCAATTCGCTCTGGTGCTAATGCCGTCATTGTCATTGCTATTTTCCCCCCCATGGAGTGCCCAATAATGATGGCATTTGAGATATGTAAACTATCAAGTAATGTAAGTACATCTTGTGCCATATCTTGATAGTTCATACTTTCGCTATGAGGAGAATGTCCATGATTACGCACGTCAATTTGGATCACGGAGTGGTCTTTGCGTAGATCTCGCCCTAATATGCCTAAATTATTTAAGTCACCAAAAAGACCGTGGATCAAAACAATAGGTAAATCGGATGCAGGTGCTGTTTCAGGTTGATGTAATTGATAATTTAATAATGTATTGAGTTTCATGTTAATGACCAAAAAATAATTGCGATTTTTTCTATGATGACATGCACAAGGTGCTAAGCCAACTTATCGTAATAATATGCGTGAGTGATTAAGAGCAGAAATAATTGATAAGGGAAATTTATAAAAAACTAGATAAGTGACATTATCTAGATATTTATTCTAAACTTATTTAAAAAGTTGAAATCTTGATATTGCTCAAAAATAAATATTTAGAATTTTATATTATTTGATGGTTGGTGTAGTGTGAGAAGGCGGTATTTGAAGCAGGCTTTGTTTGAATAAGTTCAAAGAATAGAAGATGATACCGAGATAAACAATAGGATAAATACCAAGCTTAGCCATTGAAATGGCTGGATCTTGTATAGATCTTCTTTAAGTTATTGAAATTTTACCTATTTTGTTTTTAAAGATTATATCTTATAATCCTAATTACTTTTTTTTGAAAACAGTACTGGGTAGCAATGAAAAAGATAGAAATTGATGACGAACTTTACCGCTATATTGCTAGCGAAACTAGACATATCGGTGAAAGCGCTTCAGATATTTTAAGGCGTCTACTGAAGCTTGATGCCAAACAGCCCGTACAGCCAGTCGTTGTCACTGAGTCAGTACAAGCACCTGTTATTAAACAGGAAGCTGAACCTAAATCGATTACACCAGCAAAAAATCCGGTCCGTGAAATGCGAGAACTGTTGTTATCTGACAGCTATGCAGAAAAAACAAAATCAGTTGATCGTTTTTTACAGATCCTTTCTACGTTATATAGCCTAGATAGTGCTACTTTTACTCAATCTGCTGAAACAGTACATGGACGAACACGCATCTATTTTGCTGGTGATGAACAAACATTACTCGATAGTGGACGTCATACAAAACCGCGCCATATTTCAGGCACGCCATTTTGGGTTATTACTAACTCCAATACAGAGCGTAAAAGAACAATGGTACAAAGCATCATGCAGGATATGCAATTCCCTGCGAATGAGATTGATAAGGTGTGTGGAACTATCTAACCACTATTGTTAATTGATGCATTGCAAAGGCTTTTGTTTAAAGCGTGCTTGTGATGTCAAATAGGAGAAGATTTGTGGCAATTCATCCAAGAGCAGGGCAGCATACTTGTCAAAGTGATCTGATTAATGTGGCACAATTAACGTCGCAATATTATTCACTTAAACCACAAGCTAGCATTAATGCTCATCGTGTGAAGTTCGGTACATCTGGCCATCGCGGAAGTGCAAATCGCCATAGCTTCAATGAAGCCCATATTTTGGCAATTGCACAAGCTATTGCTGAAGTACGTGCAAAAAATGGAGTAACAGGGCCATGTTACGTGGGTAAAGATACTCATGGACTGTCAGAGCCTGCATTTATTTCTGTTTTAGAAGTACTCGCTGCTAATAAAGTGAAAGTGATTATTCAAGAAAATAATGGCTATACACCCACACCGGCAGTCTCTTTTTCTATTTTGACTTACAACGATGCACATCAAGATATTGCTGATGGTATTGTGATCACGCCATCACATAACCCACCTGAAGATGGCGGTATTAAATATAACCCATCAAATGGCGGGCCTGCTGATACCGATTTAACTTCTGTTATTGAAAAACGTGCTAATGAACTGCTTGAAAGTAATTTAGCAGGGATCAAACGTCTTTCTTATGATGAAGCCTTGGCGAGTGATTATATTGAAGCTCAAGACTTAATTATGCCTTATGTCAAAGCGTTAGGTGACGTTGTTGATATGGAAGCCATTAAGAAAGCAGGCTTAAAATTAGGTGTTGATCCATTAGGTGGTTCTGGTATCGAGTACTGGAAACGCATTGGTGAATATTATGGCCTTGATCTTGAATTAGTTAACGATCAAGTCGATCAGACATTCCGTTTTATGACGCTCGATCATGATGGCGTTATTCGGATGGACTGTTCATCACCTTGGGCAATGGAAGGTCTATTACAACTGCGTGATAAATTCGATTTAGCTTTTGCTAACGATCCTGATTACGATCGCCATGGTATTGTGACACCGTCTGGTTTAATGAATCCTAACCACTACTTAGCGGCTGCAATTAACTATCTTTTCCGTCATCGTCCACAATGGGCTCAAGATGTAAAAGTGGGTAAAACACTGGTTTCAAGTGCAATGATTGATCGTGTTGTGGCAGATTTAGGTCGTGAACTTGTTGAAGTACCAGTTGGCTTTAAATGGTTTGTTCAAGGTTTATTTAGTGGTGAGTTTGGCTTTGGTGGTGAGGAAAGCGCAGGTGCATCTTTCTTACGGTTTAATGGCAAACCATGGTCAACCGATAAAGACGGCATCATTTTATGTCTATTAGCTGCTGAAATGAAAGCGGTAACAGGCAAAGATCCGCAAGAGCATTACAACGAATTAGCACAACGCTTTGGTTCACCAAGCTATAATCGTATTCAAGCATCAGCAACTCATGAACAAAAAGCGCTGTTGTCACGCTTATCACCTGAAATGGTGACTGCAAGCACATTAGCAGGCGATCCGATTACTGCACGTTTAACACATGCATCAGGTAATGGCGCATCTATTGGTGGCTTAAAAGTGATGACTGATTACGGTTGGTTTGCTGCTCGTCCTTCTGGTACTGAAGAAGCATATAAGATTTACTGTGAAAGCTTCCGAGGCCCTGAGCATCGTGAATTAATTGAAAAAGAAGCGATTGAAATAGTAAATAATGTTTTTGCTAACAAATAAGTTAGTGCAATAAACTATTTATATAGAATACACTCTACCCAAAGGTAGAGTGTATTTTTTTAATTATTGAATATTTTTAGATCACAGCATTGATATCCATCATTGAGGTTGATTTAGAATTAAAAATAGAGTGGATAATCAATACAATGCAAAATAATTTTGTTTTACGAAGTGTACGCTACATGCTGGATCTAAGTGATGCACATGTTGTTGAAATCATGAAATTGGCTGATTTTACAGTTACAAAAGAGTTAGTAAATAGCTGGCTGAAAAAAGACGATGAACCTGAATTTGTCGAGTGTGACGATAATGCGATGGGACATTTTTTAAATGGACTAATTTTTTATCGTCGTGGAAAAGATGAAAACTTCCCAGCACCTGAAGTTGAAAAGCGTATCACAAATAACATTATCCTAAAAAAACTGCGTGTCGCTTTTGAATTAAAAGATGTGGATATTCTAAATATTTATGAGCTTGCGGATTTCCGTGTTTCTAAGCCTGAATTAAGTGCTGTATTTCGTAAACCAGGGCATAAAAACTACCGTAATTGTGGCGATCAGCTTGTAAGATATTTCCTGAAAGGATTAACCGAAACCCTACGTGGTAAAGGTAAAGCAGTTAAGAAATAAGTTCAGGGTATTTTAAGCTATAAAATTCTCTATTTACTGATGACACCTCAAAATTGGTTTTCAATAGTGGGGTGTTTTTTTATGGTATTAGATGGCAAATTAATAAATTTATTGCTACTGTTGTATTACTAAGTAATACAATGTAGGAAGGATTTATGGCACGAGTAACTAGCGTAACTTTGGGTGAACATTTTAATGATTTTGTTGGTGAAATGATTAATTCAGGACGTTATGGAAATACCTCCGAGGTAATCAGAGATGCTTTACGTATGATGGAAATCAGAGAAGAACGGATCCAAATAATTCGTAAAATGGTACTAGATGGTGTGAATTCACCAGAAAGTGAAAATAACATGGATGATATTTTTACAAGAGCTGAAAAGGACTTAAATGTATAAACTTTCTAAATTAGCAGAAGAAGATATTTATCAAATTGCACGTTATACCATTCAGCAATTTGGTGTAACTCAGGCAAAAAAATACCATAATGAGTTAAAACAGACATTTGAGCTACTTGCTCGAGCACCTTGGATTGGGCGAGAGTGCAATTGGGTGTGTGATGGCATGAGACGATTTGAGTTTAAAAAACACTCAATTTATTATCTACCAAAAAATGATGCCTTATTTATCGCTCGCCTTATCCATCATTCAATGGACGTTGATTTTCTTGATTTTCCTGAATAAATACTTCATTACTCACTGCTAAATGTATTATTCAGTCGTATATTATTTAGTAGCAGATCTATGTTGTTAATACTAAAACCTGCATTCTTGAATATTCTACTTCTCTTCTCTTCTCTTCTCTTATTTGATTTTTTCTTTTTTGATAATTTATCCTCTAAATTATTTACTACAACTTTTATTAAGTAAAAATACCGATCTAATTCCGTTAACAATTGTGTCATTTATGTTTCATTTTTGTTTCTATTATGAAATTTAATTACATATCAAGCAAAATAAAGGTGATTTTTCGCACGAATTGAGTGGTCTGATCAGTAGTAAAATTTCATCTAATGAGGTAAAATTTCAACATCAAATTAATCTCTATACAGGAGAGCACTATGCCAGCTTATAACGAATATACAAAAAAACATGTTTTGGCCCGTCGTACTGGTGCTGTTGCGCTAGGTGTTGCGGCATTTCCTGTTATGGTTTTCCATCCTAAACGTGCACAATTTTATAGCTATATACACCGTGTATGGTCTAAAACAAGTGATAAACCAGTTTGGCTGGCAAAATCAGAAGTGGCATTAAATAGCCACAAATAACAGAACATCAAAATAACGCTTACATAAGTAGGCGTTATTTTTATTCCTCTTTTTTAAGCATTTTTGTAATGCTATCTTCTCGTTTTTTCTTAACTTCAAATAATCTTCAATTTTTACGTTACAATAAACAATAATGAGTCATTTAAACGAATGCCACTAACCTATTGCTATTTTTACTATTGTTATATAAATAGTGGTATTCGTGATAACAGGGAAATAAATGAAATGAAGAATACTGATCTGGAATTAGTGATTAATGAGAAGTTAAGCATTGAGAACTTTCAAGATTATGCGCCTAATGGACTTCAAGTCGAAGGACGCCCTCATATTCAAAAAATAGTCACGGGTGTGACTGCAAGCCAAGCATTACTCGATGAAGCAGTACGATTAAACGCTGATGCAATTTTAGTACACCACGGTTACTTTTGGAAAAATGAGCCCGTTGTTATTCGTTCAATGAAGCGTAACCGCTTAAAGACATTACTTTGCAATGACATTAATCTTTTTGGTTATCACCTGCCGTTAGATGCTCACCCAATCTTAGGTAACAATGCTCAATTAGCATTAAAAATGGGGGTTAAAGTTGAAGGTGAAATATTACCTTTATTGCCTAAAGGCGTATTTGATTTACCTTTAACACCTCTTGAATTAAAAGAACGTTTAGAAAAAGCGTTACAACGCAATGTATTACATTGTGGTGATAATGCCCCTGAAACTATTCGTAATATTGCTTGGTGTACGGGCGGCGGACAGGGCTTTATTCAAGATGCTGCAGAGCAAGGTGTAGATGCTTTTGTGACAGGTGAAGTCTCAGAACAGACAATTCATATCGCAAGAGAAATGGGGGTTCATTTCTTTGCTGCTGGGCATCATGCAACAGAGCGTTATGGTATTAAAGCATTAGGTGAATGGCTGGCTCAAACACATCATTTAGATGTGACATTTGTTGATATTGATAATCCAGCATAAACCCATTATTTATTCTTATCTTAAAAGCTATCTCTCTTTAATTTGAGAGATAGCTTTTTTTCGCTAATACCAATTATTCGTTAAGTTGAATAGGTAACGGACTTTGTAATTGTTGCAGATTATCGCATAGCCAAATTAACTGTAATAACGTCCGTGAGTCGCGGGAAGTTAACGCCAAATAATAAGCCAATTGATCAGCTATTAATGTCATTCCTAAATCATCTGCGGTATGTTTGCTTATTTCTAATTGCTCTTTTTGCATTTCTGAAAGTAATTCCCGTCCAGTACACGCTTGAGCTTCTAATACCGATAAAATAGGGCGACAGAACTTTTGTGCTAGAGTCGGTTCACTGTGATGCATTGCTGTTTGTTGCTTACGTTTAGCCATATATTCTTGAATACGGCTAATAAAGCCTGATTGTTTTTTCTTACGTGGAAATTGGTCAAAATCGAGATAAAACAGTTCAATGCCTTTTTCTGTTTTGATCCAAATAGTCGTTGGTAACAAGTCTATATTGAGATCACGTCGAACGGGTTGCACCGTGATTGCGACAATTTCTAACTCTTTTTTGGTAAGAAAGCGCAACTCTTCTAGATTATTTTGTGTTGTTCCTTCCCAATAAAGGCGCAAGAATGCTGAATTCTCATGATTATCTGACACTTCCCAAATTATGCATTGCTCTACTTCATACCAAATTAAAGGTTTATAGTTTTTGATATGCAAAACAAGAGGGGAAAGAAAACCTTCTGTTTGATGGGCAAAGTAATCGGGCAAATCTCGCCAATTATTGATGCCTAGCTCAGTTTGTAAATTGTTGTAGTCCGTCATATCAAGAAAGTCTGCTTGATTTTGAGCAAAACTATCACCAATAGTGGCGAGTTTTCCTTCATCAGAAATACGAGGCTCTTGTAATAAAAAAGGACGACGCATTAATTTATCCGCAGTTTGTTTCCATAATGACAAACTGTTCCAAACACCATAACGATTAAACAAGGTATCGAGCTGATTAGGGCGCGCTTGTGTCGCTTGTAATAACTGTTTTTCTTCGCTATCCCAAAAGGTAAACGTTGCTCCTAATGCGCCACTTTGTGCTGTCCACCAATTTGCCCCAACCGGAATAAGAGAAAGGCTATTTTTTTTATCATCATATTGACGACGAAGTTGCCCTCGTAACACTTTTAACTGTTCTGGTGTCGCATTAGATAATTGGAATAGATAGGCAGAAATATGGGCTAATAAACGCAAGACATTGCTTTCATCCATGGTGAAATGTCTTTCTGCCAACAGTTTGACTTGAGTGCTTAATGTTCGTAAATAAGACGCTAAACGAGGTAAACCTTCTGCTCGAGCGGACATATTTAATAAGTGCAACTGTGTGGCACTGCTTAAGCTAATATGTGATAGCCCTTGGCGTAATAAATCATAAATAAATTGTTCAATGGTATTAATTAGCGCTATTTCTTCATCATTCAGGGGACGTTTAGAAGATTGCACCGTCATTAAATCTTCAGGCCATGCCCAAGGTTTCGTGTATTGCTCAAATAATTTAGCCACGATAGCAAGATGAAAGGCTTTTTTATGTGAGTCGGAAAATGGTGATAACATGCCATCGTAACCACTCGCTTGTAAGAAAATAACAGGCTCATCAACATCAGGAAGTTGAATTTTTAACTGAATTCCTGTGTCTTCTAGATTGAATGTTATATTTTCCCATTGCTCAATTAATTTAATTGCTGTCCGACAGGCTGGTTTACCCGCTTTTTTGATTAATGCTTCTGGATCAAGAGCAAATAATGTGGGTAGCAGAGGGATGATTTCAACAGGTTCAGTAATGGTTTCTGATGATATTTCATCACTATTATCGTTATTTGAATTATCAGCATTATTATTAGCTTGTAGCCATAAAACGGCGGCTAAAATATGTTTACAGCAACCAGATGCAGAGCAATCGCAACTGGCTTGTTGAATACCTGCTTCGTGTAAAACAACACTTTGTCCATCACTACTGAATTGCCCTGTATTGGCATCAGTGAGTGATACTTTTTCGTTATCAACGTCTTTTCTTGCGCGTCTTAATAATCCTGCATTAGCAAATACAGTGAGCGCATCTTCATCGTAATGAAAGTAAACGGTTTGCCAACTCATTGCATTACCTCTGCTAGCCATTGTGCGAAATGTTCTGGTGTTAAGGCGGTAACTTGCATACCTCTGTCCGCAAGTTTTTGTGCAATCGCAGAGTCATAAACAGGTTGAGCTTCATCATCAAGTGCCGCAAGCCCTAATAATTTAACTTGTTGGCTATTAAGACGTTGTGTGCAATCTAATAATCGGTTTAATGAGCCACCTTCTTCAAAGTCACTGATTAGTGAAATAACGGTACGTTTAGGGTTTTTGACTAAACTTTCACAGTATTGCATTGCACCAGCAATATCAGTACCGCCTCCTAATTGTACAGTCATTAAAACCTCAACAGGATCGTCTGCTAAATGAGATAAATCGACAACTTGAGTATCAAAAACCACTAAAGAGACTTTAACGGCAGGCAATGAAGCTAAAATACTGGCACAAACAGCAGCATACATAATGGAACTAGACATTGACGCACTTTGGTCAACGCAGAGAATAACATCCCACGGAAAATGTTGTTGCATCCGTGAGTTAAAATAAGGTGTTTCAATGACTAAGCGACGATTTTGGGTATCGTAATGTTTTAAATTTGCAGCAATAGTTGCGCGCCAATCAAAGTTGCGACTATTAGGCACCAAAGAGCGTCTAAAGCGATTACGACGTCCCGTTAATGATTGGCGAAAATTATTACGAATTTGACGTAAAATATCTTCAACCACTTTGCGAATAATAGTTTTAACAGCATCTCGTGTTTCTTCGCTCATTCGTCCACGTAAGCTTAATAGTGTTTTGGCTAACGCTTTTGTGGGCTCCATTGCTTTTAACGTATTAGGATCTTTAAGAAAGCTACTGATTTGATAACGTTCAATAGCTTGTGATTGCATACGTTCAAAGGTGCTATTAGGAAATAGCTTACGTGCTTGATTTAGCCAGTTTACCGCAGTAAGTTGCGATGCATCGAGTGAACCATGGCGTCCTCGCTCTTGGCGAAGCCCTCGGCGCTGATATTCTCGGCGATAGAGAAAGTCGAGTGTACGTTCAACTTTTAAATCATCAGCATTAAAAGTCGCTTGCCCAAGAGCATCATCCGCATATTGACCTAAAATCAGGCGCCAGCGTTTTGCTTGTTGTATTTTATCTTCAGGCATATCGCCATTATGCTGACTCATAGGCATTGTCTCCTTTCTCTGCTTTCTTAGTATCAAACCAAGAAATTATGCCTTGCTCTGTTATACGCTGTTGCAGTTTTTGATTGAGTTTAGTGGCTTCAATCATTTGTTTGGCACTAAATTCTGACTGCCATAATGATAACGCTTGTGTATCTAAACCAATATCGTTGGCAATATATTGTGCAAGCTCTGCATTTTGCTTGGGATTAAGTTGGCTAAATGCAAAACGCAGATCAGGTAAGATCTGAATGAAACGCTCTTCATCCCATTGTTGTAACAGGGTATTTAAGTGATCAACCAATAAAGGTAAGCGGATCACAAGCTCTGGTGCTGTTCGCATAATCCCGACAAAATAACCAATAGCTTGTTCAGGAGAACTTCCTGTACTAAACGTGGCATTTAATGCGTTTGTCAGCGTGGTTTCATCAATATATGAGCCTAAATAGCGCAATGCATCAACAGCACCTTTTAATAAAGGAACTGCATCTAGTTGACCATCAAGGCGATTAAGTTGCTGATAGAAATCGCTTTTGTAATCATGAGGATTATTGAGTGATGGCATAAATTCAATCAGTTCACGTAAAGAGAGCAAAGCTTGTAAATTGCTTTCTTGTTGTTGTTCATCACCTTGAGCGAGTTGTTCTAAGCAAAAAAATGCTTGAGGGATAACGTGATGTAGTCGATTTTCCAGTGCTAGCTCATCAGTAATATCAAGGTATTGACGACCTCGCCATAAATGGATCAATTTATGTCCACATTGAGTTAATGACTCAAGGCGAAAATCTTGCTGAATATAGCTATCTAATAGTTTAAAGAGTGATGGAATGCGCTGGTGGAGGCCTATTAATGCTGCTTGTGTTAATAAAGTGACAGCACTTTGACTTGAGCGACCTTGGCCTTGTTCTTCAAGCTGTTTTTCCATAGATAACAACTTAGTTAAGGCGATAGCTTCAAGTTGTGAGCCTTTCTCTGATAATGAAATCAGCTCTCCTTCCACATTGGGTGTCCAAGCGTATTGCCACTCTTCAAACAATAAATCCAATTGATGACCAGAAAGAAAGTCAGGGCCATTGATTCGATGTGCAAAGTGGATTTCTAAGAAAGCCAGTAAATGTAAAAAACGACTTCTTAAGCGATGTTGAGGGTTGCGGTAAACATCGCATTTAGTGGTTTTTGCTAATGTATCATCAAGTTTAAAACGAAAACCTCTGGCACGTTCATAGGTTTCATTTACCAACGGTGGTGTTGCTGTACCTAATGGAATTTTGCCTAATAGATAGCCGGAAAAACAGGTTTTAATTTCTGTCCATAACTCGCTTTGGCTATCATCTAAACTGCCTTTAATAAAGGCACTTTGTAAACCATCAAGCAAATCATAGCGACCCATACCAGCATGATCTCTAAGTAAAGCAAGGCGTAAACTTTGCTCGGCAGCCAGTTTTACGGCTAAATAGCTAGGTGGATTATCAAATTGTTTTTCTCTAATAGATTGAGCCACTGAGCTTAAAAATGCGATCCCCATTTTATTGCGATAAATTTGTGTTGGCTGTTTAGCAAGAGCATTATTTTCTAATTTATCATGATGTTGTAGCATCAAACTTTGCCAAACTTGTTGATAAAAAGCCGGAGATGGCATACCAGAAGCATAGCCATTAAGTGCATCTAATCTGTCAAAACTGTAACGAATAAGCCAAGCTTGTTCTTTTTCGGCCATTCTTTGCATTTTAGTGAATTGTTTTTGCTCTGTGCTAGAAATGGCGAAAGATTGAGATTGTGAATCAGCTAGACCTTCAATTAATGCAAGGGTATGAAATCCTCCTGTTACAATTAAAATCTTGGCATTGGGCTCTTGTTGTTTGATGGTTTTAATATGAGTGAGCATATGTGCTTCACGTTGCGAAGAACCTTCTGATTCAAGTACTTCTGGCTCATAATCAAGACGCGCAAGAGCACACCAAATAAAGGTATCATTAAAGAGGGCTTGCCAATCAGCTAAAGCTTCAATGTTGCGTAGCTCAAAAAGATGCTCCCAAACATCATCATGATCACGGCAATGACATTTTTTGGCTAATTGTGCAATAAATTGGCTATGGGCTAAATAACGTTCTTTTTGTAAGCTGCGACTTTGTGAATCACTATACTCTTCGTTATTAACTTGAGCCGCCCATGGCAAATCGATAAAGCGTGTTTTTGCATTGATGCGTAAACCAACTCGTAATGCCTGCCATTCAGGAGAATATTCACAAAATGGAAAATAGGCAGAGTGCAGTGATTTTTCTCGCTCTTCTTGGTTACCATCATTATGCAAATATTCTGCTTGCCCCATAATAGCCACCGGAGGCAGGGTGTCTTTATCAGTCAGGCTTGGAATAAGAGAATTAAAGGTATCAGGGCCTTCAATTAATATATAGTCAGGCTTTACCGAATTAATTAGTGATAAAACAGCATAAGAACAAGCGGGGCTGTGATGGCGTACAGGGGCAAAATAGAGATGTTGTTGCTGTAACGACGTCCATTTCAGTCGTGCTTGGTCAATTCTTTCTGGCAAAGGTATTGAAGGTAGCGTCACCGTGTCGATCCCTTTTCTGGGTGAAAAGGCAGAGTCAGTAAACTCTGCCTTTAATTGATAAATAACGTATTTATTGTGTAGCAATTAATCTCAGCGTGTTATTGCCAAAACTCTTTTGATGCATCAAAGAACGCTTTCCACTCTTTACTGTTTCTTGCGCGTTCTCTAGCTACATTGTCCATGTAATAACGAATACGTTTAATATCATCAGCATTATCTTTTAATACAACACCGATTAATTGGCGTGCAATCGCACCAGCATTCATTACGCCATCACCTAAATAATGTGCTTCTAAGGCACAAGCATAAGCAATGTTCACCGCTTCTGCGGTAGACATAACTGCATCAGGGGTTTTGATATTACCGCCATCTTGTGTATTACCTGAACGTAATTCTTGGAATGTGGTTACCAGTAATTCCACTACATCAACAGGTACCGTCACTTCATTAGCTAAAGAGCCTAATTCATTTTCTAGCTGTGATTGAATTAAGCTGATTTCAAATGCCGGATCACGAATGGGTTTTACCGTTTCGAAATTAAAACGACGTTTTAATGCGGCAGACATTTCGTGGACACCACGATCACGTAAGTTTGCTGTACCGATAAGGTTAAACCCAGGTTTTGCACTAATACGCGCACCATCACCCATTTCGGGGATCATTAACTGTTTTTCTGACATCAAAGAAACCAGTACATCCTGAATTTCAGGGGGACAACGGGTTATCTCTTCAAAGCGAACAATTTTACCTTGTAACATACCTTGATAAAGTGGCGATCCCACTAAAGCGCGCTCCGTTGGGCCTTCTGCTAATAACAACGCATAGTTCCATGAGTACTTGATGTGATCTTCTGTAGTGCCCGCAGTGCCTTGAATAGTTAATCCTGAATCACCGCTGATGGCGGCAGCAAAAAGCTCTGAGAGCATTGATTTTGCTGTACCTGGCTCACCAACTAGCATTAAACCTTGCTTGCCTAATAATGTGACAATTGCGCGATCAACCAAGGCATCGTCGCCGAAAAACTTAGGTGTGATACCTAATGCATCATCACCTAAAATAAATTGGCGTACAGCACGAGGAGAGCGAAGCCATCCTTGTGGTTTAGGATTATTTACATCTGCTTTTGTTAAACGCTCTAACTCTTGAGCAAATCGAACCTCAGCACTTTCCCTGATTGCTTGTTGTTCTGCGGGTGCTTTTTTAGCCATATTCTTTCCTAGTTATCCCTAATTATTACCAAGGTGTTTTCTTTTCCCATTCAGGATCGAATCCTGCACAAGCTTCAGCGATTTTTAGATAATCAGCATAGCTTTCAGCTAATAAAATTGGCGGAACTTCTTTTAGCTCAACATTATTGCGATCCCAGTAATCTTGCTGATTTTTCTCAAAACTTAAATCGAATAAGACGGCAGGAATGTTTTCCTCTGGCACATAGCTACCACTGAAACCGATGTTGACGTAGTAGTTTAAACTAGAGAAGAATTTGTAATAGTGGGAGAACGAGCCTCCATCTTCTGCTGGGCCACGCTGATAACCCATTTTGGTTAAAATACCGCGTAAAGTGAAGGTGTCAGTGATCCAGCCTTTTCGATCTTCAACTTCTGTTTGCGTTAGATCTAACTCTGGGATTTTATGTTCCATTTGTGAGAATAAAAACTTCACTTTGTAATCTTTAAAATGCGCGATCCATGCTTTACGTTCATCTTCATTAACTAATGCCGCGTGGGCTAATTGAATAAATGAATCGTTTTGTAAAGTGACTTCGTCATCTTCAAGGTTAAGTAATGCGCCATCATCAGAAGGGCGGAACGTATTGATCACTTCGCCATCTTTAACTTCCTGCCAAACTAATTGTTCGATTAATTTATGCATAATTGGGTGAGCTAAAATATATTCTTGCCAATCTGCACTTAACCATTGACGTTGAGCACACATAGCTTCATATAAACGCACACTTTGTAATTCAATAACTTGTTTAAGTTCTTTTTTACTTGAAGTGAAAAGTTTTTTTGCTTCTTTAATCAGCTCTGCATCATCATTTTTGCGCGCAGCAGGCAACGCTTTAACCTCTTTACCTTCTGGATTAAACAGAACAAGTTTTTGTTTGGCATCCATTTTTGCAGTGAAAATACGTTCACCATATTCCAGCACTAGTGTTCCAGTATCATCAAAACCTGCGGTTGGAATAGTTCTATCGGCTAATTCATCTGCACTCCAGCCATTACGCTCTGCGATTTGCGTAACTAAATTACGGGCTTTTTCCTGAACAGATGCAGTGCGATAGCGACGAGATAACGAAAGAAGAAGCTGGATGATAATAGGATCATTGCTTGAAGCAACCGCATCAATCATCGCTTCAATTTGAGCACGACGCTGATAATGATCGCGCATATAGTTGCGTAGTACAGATACCGCAACATGACCCTCAATACCACAGATAAGCGCAAGTATACCTTTATCACTGATTGCTGAGCCTAAATAACGACGTAATACCTCGTTTTTAATCTCTTCAACCACTTGTTCTAATGTGAAGTTTTCATATTTAGCATAATATTCAGGATAACGTTTAGCCCAGTTTTGATAATTACTTAAACGTCCCGGCGCTTCACGTTGCGCTTCTACCATGGCTTCTTCCAGTGATGGCCCTTTAATATCCTGAGCAACGAAGGTATGTAGAATAAAGCTAGAAAGTTTATGTTGGCTATCTGTAGAAAGCAGGCCGATATAACGTTGTAATAGCGCGTTGCCTCCTGGCATTTTTAATTTTACTGCCAGAATAATCCACCAACGAATAATCGCAGGATCAACCGCTTTCTTGTTTTCCCATGTTAATGCAGGGATTGCCTCAAAATTAAACCAAGCAAGACTTGCTGGTGCTTTGGCTTTAAGGCCTTTTTCAGCTTCTGCTAATAACGTTTTTGGCGATAAGTAGCTCGAAATGTCTTCACCTAATTGCTCTAATGCAGTGAGTAAAGAGGCTCGTACTACTTCGCGTTTCTCTTTTTTCAATAAGGTATTAAGCGCAGGTAAGGAATCCGGATTATTTAAGCGAGCTAGCCATTCAATGGCTGTAACACGGATCTCTTGTTTACTAGAGGTTAATCCTTCTTGTGCACTTAAATGAATATTAGGCAGTGTTTCTAATAACTTTTGTGCAGAAACGCGGTGTGTTTTGTTTTCACCTAATGCCAATTCCATGATGCGCGGAATAAATTGTGCAGGAATTGTTGGGAAACGACCTAATACTTCAATACCTTGTGATGTTTCAAATTGACGATAGCGATGTTCGCTTTGGTTTGGCATTAAGTTTAGAGCTTCAGCAATATAATCAGTATGCTGAGAGAAGAAAGGCCAAACTTGTTCTGGTTTACGAAAACGGCGTAAACCATCTTGATAAGATTCTAAGCATAGTGCCGCTGTGACACGGGCTGCGCGTTTGAAGCTACATCTTTCTAATACATTTTCAACTTGTCGTAATTCAATATCACTAAATAAACGCTCAGGAATATCACCATTAAAGTAGTGAGAGGAGAAGTGATCGGCATGTTGGCGGTTGTTAGTTATCACCCGCACAGCATGGAAGAATGTGTATTCTGGCAAATTAGGAATACGATTTTTGTGTTTAATAATTTGGATTTCATTCGACTGAATAGTGCCTTGCCCACTATTGAGTTTATCAACTAATGCACGACATTGTTTTTCATCAATCTTAGATAAATCTTTATAATGACGTTGTGCCCAATTATAAGAGTGCTTCGATGTTTTATTTTCTTCAATTTCGCATTCAGCATTTTCTTTCGCTTTAGCTAACATCTCATTGAAGTTATTGACCATAATATCACGGGCACTATCAGGTAATGGCGTATCTTCTAATGGTGTAAAATCAGGCGCTTCGATGGCATCAACGGTGTTTGCGTTATCAACAACGCTAAAACGTTGTAGGGCACTTTCAATGCTTTTGATGACTGCTTTTGAGGTTTCATGTTTTAACGCTTCTTCAAGCACATCACGGTTTTCACCTTGGCGAGCAAATAAATCAGCCGCTTGTGTACGTTGTTTTGGTGTACCATTCATTAAAACATGAGTTAAATTTTCTTTTACAATTTCAGCCGGTAAGGTATTCAAAATAGGTTCTGCGGCTTTTTTTACTGTTTTTAAACTGCTGGTGGCAAGTAAAACAATAATATCTGCAAAAGTATCGCGTAATATCGTATTTTTATTTAGATAGTTAATTAGCTCAACTAAACCATTTGCTGACAGTTTTTCGATTAATTCTGTTCTAATAAATTCTTGATGTGAAAGTAGATAATCTTTTAAATCATGAAGTTCATAAATACGTTTAAGATTAGAAGCATAATATTCAGAGATATCTTTTCTATCGAATACTGCAAATAATGCATTTTCGCCTGGAATATTGGCCTCTGCTTCGACCATATTAGCGATAAATTCCATACTCCAATGTTTACGATGCTCTAAATTAAGATTACGTGCATTATCATAAGTGGTGTAAAACGCATCAACTAACAGGTAAATAACCCAAGTTGGCACTTCAGTTGTTGTCACTTTGATATTGATATCTTGGCATGCAGCTGCAATGACTTTTGCATAACGAGCGGCTTGTTCTAAGGAAAAGCTTTCGCCAACTTTAGAGTAGAGCTTATGGCGGGCATTAAGACCTTGGGTGATAACTTTACTATATTTTCCTGTATCAACATTACTGGCATACCACCATTCTAATGTTCCTGCACGATGAAAATAAACGGCTGCTTTTGCTGCATCCAATTTATTTAATTCAAAAAGAATTTCAGGGTTTTTGCCTGTAAGTACATAATCTAATGCACGTTTAGGTAACCCTTCATCAAATATAGCAAGCAGTACAAGAGATTCTTGGAGATATTTCTCAGTAATATCGACGTCTTTTTTCCCAAAAATAGGGAAAATGTCTAAGATTTTTTTTATCACGCCAGTTCCTTAAGCTATGTATGGATAAACAGTTTTTTTTACCATGAAATAGCGAAACGAACAATTTGATTATCACTACTAGAAACGATGGCAAGATATATCATTTGTTAAATTTATAGATATAAACGCTAAAAAAGCTACCCTAGCTTTATTAATATTCAATTCTGCAATATATAAAACGCTATATCAGGAAAAAGTGCTGAAAATGAAGAAGTGATAATAAAGGCATTTTTTGAGGTATTTGAAAAATTTAAGAATTGTCTGTTTAACAAAATAAGCATTAACCCTTAGTTAAATTGATTGAGAATTAACAGCAAAAAACGAAACTTAATATTGCTAGAAATAATCCCGTACTTTTCATTTAGTACGGGATAAGAGAATCATCAATGAATAGCGTCTACCAAGGTAATATTAGTCAGTTTATTCCTTTTTATTTTGTCGTTTGACGAGAAAAAGAGAGTAGCAATGAACTTAGACTACAGATTAGTAAGGTGATTGCTAAGCTTTGTCCCCATCCTGCAAGTACAAGCCCACCACCAATTAATAGATAGTAGAACAAGCCTAATAATGCCCCCGCAGTACCTAAGCGATCTTTATACTGTACTAATGCTGTGGCTAAGATATTTGGAATAGCAATGCCATAAGCAATAACACTCGTCATCATCGGAATAATAAAGCTAATGTGGTCACGTAAAAAATAAACACCCACAGCACTGACTAATGCAATAAAACTCGCGAGTAAAACTAGTCTTCCACATGACCAATGATGATTTAATAATGCTTTATTAATATAAGAGCCAATACCGACACCTATTGCTAACACAATGCCACTATATCCAAAAGTGCTTGCGCTATAACCTTGTTTATCAAACATAAAAGGTGCTAACTGATAATAAGCAAAGAGGCTGATATTAAAAAAAACAATTAATAATACTGTTTTAGCAATTTGCTTATCTTTAAGCATTTTTATTGCAGTTTCCCCTAACGGCGCTGTTTTTACTGTTTCAGGACGGCTTTCAGGTAAAGAAAAAGTGCTCCATAACAGTAAAATCACAGCAAGAAAGGCTAGGCCACTAAATACACCTTGGTAGCCTGCATAACTCACTAATAATGAACCACTTAACATACCTATTGCTGGACTTAAGGCGATAGCCGCTCCCATAACTGAGAATACTTTTGCTAACTCATCACCATTATAGACATCACGCATAATGGTTTGTGTGCCGACCGAGCCTACCGCAGCACCAAAAGCGGAAAGCATGCGCAATCCAAGTAATACTGAAAAATCTTGTGTCATGAAAACACCAAGACAAGCAATAGCATAAATAAACAACCCAGCTAACATTGTCGGACGACGACCAATGACATCACATAACCGACCCCATATAATGACCCCCAATGCAAATGCAAAGAAATAGAGCGAAAGTGTTTGTCCAGCCTCGTTTGCACTGACATAAAAGCCGTTTGCAATATCAGTAAGTGCTGGGCTATAAATGGTTTCTGCAATTTGTGGAAACATCATTAACGCAATTGCTAACCATAAAGAGAGTTTTTTGTTCATCTTTTTATCCTACATCCTTAAATCTTGATGAACAGAATACAGAGATAATGAATGTCTTTTTATAAACATAAAGACATATTATTTTTCAAATAGGACAAGTGATGGCTTGGCTTAATCAATACGACCACTTTGTGCCAGAAGAGCATCTTGCATCAGTAGTGGGTATTGCAGCAGAAATGGGAAAGCACGATTCAGGATTTCATTCTCATGATAGAGGACAATTATTATTTACGCAGTCAGGATGTATGCGAATTACTTTAGCCTCTCGGGTTTCTGTTTTGCCTCCCATGAGAATTGCGTGGATACCTGCAAAATTGGAACATCGAGTCGAAATGTATGCCTCTGTGGGATATCGTTCTGTTTATATTTCCGATAAATATCATGATAAATTTCCAAGTGAGAGTGAGATATTTACGCTTTCTCCTCTTTTGCGAGAAATTCTTGAGCGTATTTCTGTGGCTGATTTTGATACGCAATGGGAAGAAGGGCGTTATGCGAATCTATTAGCTGTTTTCTTTGATGAAATCATGCAGGCTCAACGACAACCCAATCATTTATTTATGCCGAAAGATAGGCGATTAAAACGTTTATCGTTTGATGATTTACCTCCACCGTTACAAGAAATGGCGAAATATGTGGGAGCGAGTGAAAAAACGATCACGCGTTTATTTTATAAAGAAACAGGTTTAAGTTACCAACAATGGCGTCAACAGTGGCGATTAATGAAAGCCATTGAATTATTAGCTACTCATCATCGTTATATAGATATTAGTCAGATATTAGGATTTGCTAGTGACAGTGCCTTTATTACATTTTTTAAGAAAATGACAGGGCAGACGCCACAAGAATATTTAAAAAGCTGATTAACTTTTAGTCGCTAATAGTAGCTAAAATTATAAAGCCCCGATTTAAAACGGGGCTTATCAAGATAAATAATTAATAGAACTCAATTATTTCTTTTTAATTTCACTTTTAAAATCGCGCTCATTATAACCAGTATAAAGCTGACGAGGACGCGCAATTTTCAGACCATCTTCGTGCATTTCATTCCAGTGAGCAATCCAGCCAATTGTACGTGCAATCGCAAAAATAACAGTAAACATATTGGATGGAATACCTAACGCTTTAAGGATAATACCAGAGTAGAAATCTACGTTAGGGTACAGTTTTTTCTCAATAAAGTACGGGTCGTTTAATGCGATGCGTTCTAATTCCATTGCCACTTCAAGTAGGCTGTCATTGAGGTTTAATTCTTTTAACACTTCATGACAAGTTTCACGCATAACTGTTGCACGAGGATCGTAGTTCTTGTAAACACGGTGACCAAAGCCCATTAAACGGAAGGAGTCATTTTTGTCTTTTGCTCGTTTAATGAATTCAGGAATGTGTTCAACTGTTTTGATCTCTTCCAGCATTCGTAAACACGCTTCGTTCGCACCGCCATGAGCGGGTCCCCAAAGTGACGCGATACCCGCAGCAATACAGGCAAATGGATTTGCACCTGAAGAGCCTGCTGTACGTACTGTAGATGTTGACGCATTTTGTTCGTGATCAGCATGAAGGATGAAAATTCTATCCATAGCACGCTCAAGTACTGGATTGATGACATACTCTTCGCATGGTGTTGCAAACATCATATGCAAGAAGTTACCCGCATAAGATAGGTCATTTTTTGGATACACAAAAGGTTGACCAATTGAGTATTTGTAACACATTGCTGCCACGGTTGGCATTTTGGATAACAGGCGATAAGCCGTGATATCGCGGTGAACCGGATTACTGACATCCAATGCATCATGATAGAACGCAGCTAAGGCCCCTGTTACACCACACAATACAGCCATTGGGTGAGAGTCACGGCGGAAACCATTGAACAGACGGGTGATTTGTTCATGGATCATGGTGTGACGAGTGACAGTCGTTTTAAAATTGTCGTATTGCTCTTGGGTCGGAGCTTCACCGTACAGCAGGATATAACAAACTTCCAAGTATGTTGATTCAGTCGCTAATTGCCCGATAGGGAAACCACGGTGAAGTAAGATACCGTTATCACCATCAATAAAAGTGATTTTTGACTCACAAGAGGCGGTTGAGGTAAAGCCGGGATCATAGGTGTAATAACCTTTGGAGCCGAGAGTACGAATATCAATAACTTTGGAACCGAGTGTAGGGGATAAAACGTCCAAGTCTACAGATGTTTCATCAATCGTTAGCTTAGCTTTGTTATCAGCCATTTATAATCTCCTTAGCGCTTATATGTCTCCTAACAAAGTCGAGGGTATCTCCATAAAGAATAAAGATGCACTTCGATAGTGAAACTATAGTTGATGTAAGGTACCCAGTCGGGTTTTATTTTATGCCCGTCATATCTGGGTCTATAGTGTGTCACTTATGTTAAGGAGCTTTTGATGTTATGTTTTTTTAGGTGCTTTTTTATGCAATGCACTTAGAATTAGTACTGACAACACTTTTACATAAGTTTGAGGTTTCTGGAAGCGTGTTTGCGCACAAAAAAAACATAAACATTAAAATTATGTGGTAAATGTAATAAAAATGTTGTGCGTGTGTCAAAAATGATAATCATTTTTGCATCGGATATATTAAATAGTGATCCCTCTCACTGTTCGAGGCAAATGTCCAGCACACAAGTTGTGTGGTAATTGTAATAAGTTTGTGAACCACTTATACTGCGCGCAGGTCTCCGGAACCTTTGTTGTATGGAGAACCAGCGTAACGAATCCACAATTTTTGTAAAATAGACGGATTTAACATTTTACTTAAAATGTGCCTTTGTACCCCATTCGCTGTTTGATTTCCATCCAGGTCCGGAGGAAGGAAAAATTATAAAAGCTGTGTGGGCATAAATTGTGAAAAAACAAAGACCTGTCAATCTGGATTTACAGACGATACAGTTTCCACTCCCTGCTATCGCATCGATCTTGCATCGTGTCTCTGGGGTTATCATGTTAGTCGCAGTTGGCATCTTACTGTGGTTACTTGGCACCTCTCTCTCCTCTCCTGAAGGTTTTCAGCAAGCTGCTGAAATAATGACTGGCTTCTTCGCAAAATTTATTTTGTGGGGCATCCTAACGGCATTGGCATACCATATTTGTGGTGGTATTCGTCACATGTTAATGGACTTCGGCTTTATTGATGAAACCTTGGTTGTAGGTCGCAATTCAGCGGCTGCATCTATGGTTATTACAGTAATTTTATCAATATTGGCGGGGGTATTAGTATGGTAAGTAATTCTTCTACTTTAGGTCGTACTGGCATACAGGATTGGTTATTTCTGCGTGCCTCAGCCATCATCATCGTTTTATATGTTCTTTATCTTGTGGGTTTTATTGCAACCACAGAAATTACCTATGAAGTATGGCGAGGGTTCTTTAGCTCATCCCTAACCAAAGTGTTCACCATCTTGACGTTGCTTTCTATTCTTATCCACGCGTGGATAGGCATGTGGCAAGTGTTAACGGACTATATTAAACCGCTGGCATTACGCCTGACTTTACAACTGATTATTGTTGTTGCGCTGTTGGTTTATCTTATTTATGGAACAATTGTGGTGTGGGGTGTGTAATGAATCTGCCAGTAAGAGAGTTTGATGCCGTTGTTATTGGTGCTGGTGGCGCGGGTATGCGTGCTGCTTTACAGATTTCCCAAATGGGTTTGTCTTGCGCACTAATTTCTAAAGTTTTTCCTACTCGTTCTCATACTGTTTCAGCTCAAGGCGGTATTACTGTTGCGTTAGGTAATACTCATGAGGATAACTGGGAATGGCACATGTACGATACAGTAAAAGGTTCCGACTATATCGGTGACCAAGATGCAATCGAATATATGTGTAAAACTGGCCCTGAAGCAATTTTAGAGCTGGAACATATGGGGCTTCCATTTTCTCGCTTAGATGATGGCCGTATTTATCAACGTCCGTTTGGTGGTCAGTCTAAGAACTTCGGTGGCGAACAAGCTGCGCGTACTGCAGCCGCTGCTGACCGTACTGGGCACGCATTGTTGCATACCCTGTATCAGCAAAATTTAAAAAATCACACAACTATCTTTTCAGAGTGGTATTCACTGGATCTCGTGAAAAACCAAGATGGTGATATTGTTGGGTGTACTGCAATTTGCATCGAAACGGGTGAAGTCGTTTATTTCAAAGCTAATGCCACTATTTTAGCCACAGGTGGTGCGGGCCGTATTTATCAATCTACCACAAATGCACATATCAACACTGGTGATGGTGTTGGCATGGCGGTTCGTGCAGGTGTTCCACTGCAAGATATGGAAATGTGGCAATTCCACCCAACCGGTATTGCGGGTGCGGGTGTGTTAGTGACCGAAGGTTGTCGTGGTGAAGGCGGATATCTGTTGAATAAAGACGGTGAACGCTTTATGGAACGTTATGCACCAAACGCTAAAGACCTTGCTGGTCGTGACGTAGTGGCTCGTTCTATCATGATTGAAATTCGTGAAGGCCGTGGTTGTGATGGTCCTTGGGGTCCTCATGCGAAATTGAAACTCGACCATCTTGGTAAAGAAGTCCTTGAATCACGTTTACCGGGTATTCTTGATCTGTCTCGTACATTCGCACACGTTGATCCTATCAAAGAGCCAATTCCGGTTATTCCTACTTGCCACTATATGATGGGTGGTATTCCAACAAAAGTGACAGGCCAAGCCATTCGTGTAAATGAGAAGGGCGAAGATGTTGTTATTCCTGGACTGTTTGCTGTCGGTGAAATTGCCTGTGTATCTGTTCATGGCGCCAACCGTTTAGGTGGTAACTCACTGTTAGACCTCGTTGTATTTGGTCGTTCAGCAGGGGTTCACTTAAAAGAATCTCTGATGGAACAAGGCACGATGCGTGATGCAAGCGAGTCGGATGTTGAAGCAGCATTAACACGTTTAAATCGCTGGGAAAACAATCGTTCTGGTGAAGATCCTGTTGAGATCCGTAAAGCACTGCAATCTTGTATGCAACATAACTTCTCAGTATTCCGTGAAGGCGATGCAATGGCAAAAGGCTTAGAAGAACTAAAAGTTATTCGTGAGCGCTTACAAAATGCCCGACTGGATGATAATTCAAGCGAGTTTAATACTCAGCGTATTGAATGCTTAGAATTAGATAACCTGATGGAAACAGCTTATGCCACTGCAGTATCTGCAAACTTCCGTACAGAAAGTCGTGGTGCTCATAGCCGTTTCGATTTCCCAGAGCGTGATGATGCGAACTGGTTATGCCATACATTATATCAACCGCAAACCGAAACAATGACACGCCGTGAAGTCAATATGCAGCCAAAACTGCGTGAAGCCTTCCCACCAAAAGTGCGTACATATTAATTAGCGGTGTTATTGAAGTTGCGGAGACTTAAATATGAAACTTGAATTTTCGATTTATCGTTACAATCCCGACGTTGATAATGCGCCGCATATGCAAGATTACACCCTCGAAGTTCCTGAAGGGCGTGACATGATGCTGTTGGATGCATTAATTCAATTAAAGGAAAAAGATCCTACCTTATCGTTCCGTCGTTCTTGTCGTGAAGGTGTTTGCGGCTCTGATGGCGTGAACATGAATGGTAAAAATGGTTTGGCTTGTATCACACCTATTTCATCTTTACAGAAAGGAAGTAAGAAAATTGTGATCAGACCGTTACCCGGTTTACCAGTAATTCGTGATTTAATAGTGGATATGACTCAGTTCTATACACAGTATGAGAAAATTCGTCCGTATTTAATTAATAATGGAAAAAATCCTCCTGCTCGTGAGAACTTACAGTCACCAGAACAACGTGAAAAGCTTGATGGACTTTACGATTGTATCCTTTGTGCTTGTTGTTCAACCTCTTGCCCGTCATTCTGGTGGAATCCAGATAAGTTTATCGGGCCAGCTGGATTGTTAGCTGCATATCGTTTCTTGATTGATAGTCGTGATACAGAAACAGAATCTCGCCTTGATGATCTTAACGATGCGTTCAGCGTATTCCGTTGTCATGGCATTATGAACTGTGTCAGCGTATGTCCTAAAGGACTCAATCCAACAAAAGCAATTGGCCATATTAAGTCGATGTTGTTAAAACGTAGTGCATAAAATAATAACCGCCCTAAAATAGTTAGGGCGGTTAATGGAAAAACTAAGTTAGACGTTTGCGGTAAATAGTAAGGCACCTTTAAACACTGTTAGACAGTGCTTAAAGGTTCCTTGAGAGCTAAAGCTCCATATTTAAAGAACCTGCGAGATAGCGGGTCATGAGAGAACCTTGCAATCGACACCGTTTAATCACGGTATTAGTTATCCACGGCGAACTAAAGCTGTATAGCTTAAGGGATCATAATGCAGAACGGCGCAATGAAGGACTGGCTAGAATCAACATTTCTAGCAGGAGAGAATCAGTCTTACATAGAAGATATCTATGAAGATTACCTAACTGACCCCAACTCTGTTGACGAAAGTTGGAGAGAGATTTTTCAACAACTGCCCGCAAGTCAAGGCATAGAGCAGTCGCATTCTCAGACCCGCGACTACTTCAGACGCCTCGCAAAAGAATCCACTCGATACCATACCTCGGTAAGCGATCCGGCAACGGACTCAAAACAAGTCAAAGTTTTGCAGCTCATCAATGCCTTTCGTTTCCGTGGCCATCAAAATGCGAACCTCGACCCACTTGGTTTATGGAAACAAGAATCTGTTCCAGATTTAGATCCTGCTTTCCATAATCTGACTAAAGAAGATTTTGAAGAAACTTTCAATGTTGGTTCTTTTGCCATCGGCAAAGAAACCATGAAATTAAGTGATTTATACGAAGCCCTGAAACGCATTTATTGTGGTTCAATCGGTGCTGAATATATGCATATCACTAACACTGAAGAGAAACGTTGGATCCAACAACGTTTAGAATCAGTTAATGTTGCAGACCAATTTACAAAAGAAGAAAAATTACGCTTCCTGACAGAGCTAACAGCTGCTGAAGGCTTAGAACGCTATTTAGGTGCGAAATTCCCAGGTGCGAAACGCTTCTCTTTAGAAGGTGGTGATGCACTAGTACCTATGTTAAAAGATTTAATCCGTCATGCTGGTAAACAAGATACTCGTGAAGTGGTTCTTGGTATGGCGCACCGCGGACGTTTAAACGTTTTGGTTAATATCCTCGGTAAAAAACCTGCTGATTTATTTGATGAATTTGCGGGGATCCATAAAGAGCATTTGGGAACTGGTGACGTTAAATATCACCAAGGTTTCTCATCCGATTTTGCAACTGAAGGGGCTCAAGTTCACTTAGCATTAGCCTTTAACCCTTCTCACTTAGAGATTGTTAGCCCAGTTGTTATCGGTTCTGTTCGTGCTCGTCGAGATCGTTTAGATGAAGCGCGTAGTAATATGGTTCTTCCTATTACAATCCATGGTGATGCTGCGGTAACTGGTCAAGGTGTTGTTCAAGAAACCTTGAATATGTCCCAAGCGCGTGGTTATGAAGTTGGCGGTACAGTTCGTATTGTTATCAATAACCAAGTTGGTTTCACCACGTCAAATCCAAAAGATGCTCGTTCAACACAATACTGTACTGATATTGTGAAAATGGTTCAGGCACCAATTTTCCACGTTAATGCTGATGATCCAGAAGCGGTTGCGTTTGTGACTCGCCTTGCGTTGGATTTCCGTAATACTTTTAAACGTGACGTAATGATTGATTTGGTGTGTTATCGCCGTCATGGCCATAACGAAGCGGATGAGCCAAATGCGACTCAGCCTCTGATGTATCAAAAAATCAAGAAACACCCAACACCACGTAAAATTTACGCAGATAAACTGGTTGCTCAATCACTGCTTGATGCCAATGATGTGACTGAACTGGTTAATCTCTATCGTGATGCACTGGATCGTGGTGATTGTGTCGTTGAAGAATACCGCCCAATGGGGCTGCATTCTTACACATGGGAGCCGTATTTAAATCACGAATGGAATGAAGAGTATCCACATAAAGTAGAGAAAACACGTTTACAAGATTTAGCACGCCGTGTGAGTACTGTTCCATCAGAAATCGTCATGCAATCTCGTGTTGAGAAAATTTATGCTGACCGTGCTGTCATGGCAGAAGGTGAAAAACTACTCGACTGGGGTGCTGCGGAAACATTAGCGTATGCGACTTTAGTTGACCAAGGGATCACAATTCGCCTTTCTGGTGAAGATGCTGGTCGTGGTACATTCTTCCACCGTCACGCCGTTGTTCATAATCAAACTAATGGTTCTGTTTATGTTCCATTGGCTAATATTCATAATGCTCAAGGGCAATTTAATGTCTGGGACTCTGTATTAACAGAAGAAGCTGTTCTTGCATTTGAATATGGTTATGCCACAACAGAACCTCGTGATTTAACAATTTGGGAAGCACAATTTGGTGACTTCGCAAACGTTGCTCAAGTTGTTATAGACCAATTTATTAGTTCAGGTGAGCAAAAATGGGGTCGTATGTGTGGTTTAGTGATGCTGCTACCACACGGTTATGAAGGCCAAGGCCCTGAACACTCCTCTGCACGTTTAGAACGTTATCTGCAACTGTGTGCAGAGCAAAATATGCAGGTTTGTGTGCCATCAACACCAGCTCAGGTTTACCATATGTTACGCCGTCAAGCGTTACGTGGTATGCGTCGCCCACTTATCGTAATGTCACCAAAATCACTGTTACGTCACCCATTAGCGGTTTCTGCATTGGATGAGTTAGCCAACGGTAAATTCTTACCTGTAATTGGTGAAATGGATGATTTAAAACCGGCTGATGTAAAACGTGTTGTGATGTGCTCAGGTAAGGTTTACTACGATTTATTAGAACAACGTCGTGCTAATGAGCAAAACAACGTTGCCATTATTCGTATTGAACAACTGTATCCATTCCCACACGAAAATATTGCGCAAATTCTGGCATCTTACTCCCATGTGAAAGATTTCGTTTGGTGTCAAGAAGAGCCTTTAAATCAGGGGGCTTGGTATTGCAGCCAGCATAATTTCCGTGATGCGATCCCTACGGGCGCAACATTACGTTATGCAGGACGTCCGGCATCAGCCTCTCCAGCAGTCGGTTATACCTCTGTTCATCAGGAGCAACAAAAAGCTCTGGTTGAAGACGCACTGAAAGTTGAATAAATAAGGATAGAAAATGAGTAGTGTAGACATTCTAGTACCGGATCTCCCTGAATCAGTTGCTGACGCATCGGTCGCAACTTGGCATAAAAAACCTGGTGATAGCATTCAACGCGATGAAGTGCTGGTTGAAATCGAAACAGATAAAGTTGTTTTAGAAGTTCCTGCAAGTGAAGCGGGCGTATTAGAAAGTATTCTTGAAGATGAAGGCGCTACCGTTGGTTCACGCCAATTACTTGGCCGCATTCGTTTAGGTGATAGCACCGGTATTCCTGCTGATGTGAAACCAGCTCAAGATAGTACACCAGCACAACGTCAAAGTGCTGATATTGCTGAAAAAGGTAATAACGATGCATTAAGTCCAACAGCACGTCGTTTAGTTGCAGAGCACGATGTTAATCCTGCTGATGTGAAAGGCAGTGGTGTAGGTGGTCGTTTAACTCGCCAAGATATCGAAGGTCATGTTGCAAATAAAACTGCAACGAAACCTGTTGAAGAAGCGCCTCAAGCGCTGTTATCTCATCGTAGCGAAAAACGTGTTCCAATGACACGTTTACGCAAACGTGTTGCAGAACGTTTATTAGAAGCGAAAAACACTACTGCAATGTTGACAACGTTTAACGAAATCAACATGCAACCAATCAAAGATTTACGTGCTCAATATGGCGAAGCTTTCGAAAAACGCCACGGTGTCCGTTTAGGCTTTATGTCTTTCTATATTAAAGCGGTTGTTGAAGCACTGAAACGCTACCCAGAAGTGAATGCTTCTATTGATGGCACTGATGTGGTTTATCACAACTATTTCGATATCAGTATTGCGGTATCAACACCTCGTGGTCTGGTAACACCAGTATTACGTGATGCGGATGCAATGAGCATGGCGGATATTGAGAAAAACATTAAAGCATTAGCAGTAAAAGGCCGTGATGGTAAGTTAACCGTTGAAGACTTAACGGGTGGTAACTTTACTATTACAAATGGTGGTGTTTTCGGTTCATTAATGTCAACGCCTATTATCAACCCACCACAAAGTGCCATTTTAGGGATGCATGCTATTAAAGATCGCCCAATGGCCGTTGATGGTCAGGTTGTTATTCTACCAATGATGTATCTGGCTCTGTCTTATGACCACCGCTTAATTGACGGTCGTGAGTCTGTCGGTTTCTTAGTAACCGTCAAAGAGATGCTAGAAGATCCAGCCCGTTTATTACTTGATGTATAGGTAATAAATATCGCTTCTAGGCAGGAGATGCTCCTCCTGCCTACTTAGCAACAGACACAAGCATCAAAGAAGTACAGTGTGTTCGTGAAGTCAGATTTCTCTGGCTTATAGTCAAAAAAATAAGAAAGCCCGACTTTCAACAAGATTATGGATAGAACATCATGAATTTACACGAGTATCAGGCAAAACAGCTTTTCACACGGTATGGATTACCAGCACCTGCTGGTTTCGCCTGCTCCACGCCGCGCGAGGCAGAAGAAGCTGCATCAAAAATCGGTCAAGGCCCTTGGGTCGTGAAATGTCAGGTTCACGCGGGTGGACGTGGTAAAGCGGGCGGCGTAAAAGTCGTTAAATCTAAAGAAGAGATCCGCGCATTTGCTGAACAATGGTTAGGCAAACGTTTAGTGACTTATCAAACAGACGCTAACGGTCAACCTGTTACACAGATTTTGGTTGAAGCTGCAACTGATATCGCTAAAGAGCTTTATCTTGGTGCGGTTATTGACCGTGGTACCCGTCGCGTTGTCTTTATGGCTTCAACTGAAGGCGGCGTAGAAATTGAAAAAGTGGCGGAAGAAACGCCAGAACTTATTCATCGCGCAATTATTGATCCACTGACAGGCCCTATGCCTTATCAGGGAAGAGAACTTGCTTTTAAACTAGGTTTAAAAGGCAAGCAAGTCAGCCAATTTGCTAAGATCTTTATGGGATTAGCTACTATTTTCTTAGAGCGCGATCTTGCGCTAATTGAAATTAACCCTCTGGTTATCACAAAAGAAGATGATCTGATTTGTCTTGATGGTAAATTAGGCGTAGATAGCAATGCATTATATCGCCAGCCTGAAATGCGTGAACTGCATGATCCATCGCAAGAAGATCCGCGAGAAGCGCAAGCTGCGCAGTGGGAACTGAACTATGTTGCATTAGATGGCAACATTGGATGTATGGTCAATGGTGCTGGTTTAGCAATGGGTACTATGGATATTGTTAAACTTCACGGTGGCGAACCCGCTAACTTCCTCGATGTAGGTGGTGGTGCAACAAAAGAGCGTGTAACAGAAGCATTTAAAATTATTTTGTCTGATGAAAATGTCAGTGCTGTATTAGTCAACATTTTCGGCGGTATTGTTCGTTGTGACTTAATCGCAGACGGTATTATTGGCGCAGTTGAAGAAGTTGGCGTTAATGTTCCTGTGGTTGTTCGTCTTGAAGGAAACAATGCAGAGTTAGGCACCAAAAAATTAGCAGATAGTGGATTAAATATTATCGCAGCTAAAAGCTTAACTGATGCCGCGAAACAAGTTGTTGCAGCAGCGGAGGCAAAATAATGTCTATTTTAATTGATAAAAACACCAAAGTAATTTGCCAAGGTTTTACTGGTAGCCAAGGAACATTCCACTCTGAGCAAGCAATTGCTTATGGTACACAAATGGTTGGTGGTGTTACGCCGGGTAAAGGTGGTACTACGCACTTAGGACTTCCTGTATTTAATACTGTACGCGAAGCTGTTGAGGCAACAGGTGCAACTGCGACAGTTATTTATGTACCTGCACCATTTTGTAAAGATTCAATCTTAGAAGCGATTGAGGCGGGCATCAAACTCATCATTACTATTACAGAAGGCATTCCTACGTTGGATATGCTAACAGTAAAAGTAAAATTAGATGAAGCGGGTGTACGCATGATTGGCCCTAACTGTCCGGGTGTTATCACTCCAGGTGAATGTAAGATTGGCATTATGCCTGGTCATATTCACTTACCGGGCAAAGTAGGTATTGTATCTCGTTCAGGTACATTAACTTATGAAGCAGTTAAACAGACAACAGATGTTGGCTTAGGTCAATCAACGTGTGTTGGGATTGGTGGTGACCCAATTCCGGGTTCTAACTTTATTGATATTCTGAAGCTATTCCAAGAAGATCCACAAACAGAAGCAATTGTGATGATCGGTGAGATTGGTGGTACAGCAGAAGAAGAAGCAGCCGCTTATATCAAAGATCATGTGACTAAACCGGTTGTAGGTTACATTGCCGGTGTGACTGCCCCTAAAGGTAAACGTATGGGACATGCGGGAGCTATTATTGCGGGTGGTAAAGGCACAGCAGATGAGAAATTTGCTGCTCTTGAAGCTGCGGGTGTTAAAACTGTGCGTAGCTTGGCCGATATTGGCGAAGCTATTAAATCAATGATCAAGTAAGTAACAATACTGTTAATAATTTCAGGTTGATACTATCTTAAATGCCAGTTTCTTAATAGGAGCTGGCATTTTTATATCTAGCTTCATTTAAATATTAATGTCTATATCAAGTATTGTGATTAACACATTAAACATCTATATGAATTAATTGTAATTACTTGTTTTTAATTGATTTTTTTAAATATTGATCTCTATGCAAAATCGCTCTTTTTTCTTTTTATAAGCTTTTTACATAAAATGAAAATAACGATAAATACTGTTTGTATCCATTCTTTGTTATTAAAAATAACATTTTAAATACATGTTTTTAGATGAAAAACGGACTAACAAAAAAGTAAGTAGTTATTTTATGTTGTGATCATCATACCTTTCCTATAAGTATCGTAATAATGGTTCCTAAATCCCCCTTCAGCATCGCTGTAAGGCACATTTTTACTACAAAAATGTTTTTTTAAACATGTTAATGAATAAGTGAAAAGGAGGGCAGGTAAAGAAGCGTGCCTGAGAAAATATTCTTTTATTATGATAGGGCATCAAAAAGGAGATTAAAGCTGAAACTAGGCTCTTTTATACCTATCAAGAGTAATGATGAAACACTTATGATTGTTGTAAGAAATGTTCCACAAAAATAATAAAATACAATAAAGACAAATTGTTTTCCTTTTTCGTGAACCTGGTTTGATGGCTTTCTTATTTAATTGATTTAAAAGGTTATTTTTAATTTTATTGAATTATTGATTTGTATTTTAGGTATATAACATAGATTAATTACAGTTTACTTATCTGAAATAAAAAACAAAATAAATAGTTATTAATATTAAAAATAGATAATCACTATTGGATTTTAATTTTATCTTTATTTGATAAATTAACTAGATGTCATTTTCTGTATTTACACTTTTGTAAATTTCAACTTATTAATTAATAGATTATTTTTTTTAAATATTTATTTTTTACCTGCAAAAAAATGATTTTGATATTAAAATTAATAAAACACAACTAAAAGTGTTTATTTTTAGGGCTTTTATGAAAATAAAAAGTTAATTTTATTATGGAAAATATAAGGAGATAAATTACACTTAAAAATAAAAACAACATTGCATTAACACAATGGTAACTATTGGGTAATTTATTCGCAACTAGTTAACATTAAAGTGTTTTTTTGATGTAGGTCAAGTTATTAATTGTGGCAAAAATTTCTGAATATGCTTAAATTGGCACACGATCAAATATGCTGTTACAAACCTAAAAGTCGTATTGTTGACCTAAGCTCAGAATTCAAATCTGGGTCACGCAAAATATATTTATTATATGTAAATATAAGCGTACTATTTGTAAGGTATTGTGTTTTTGGTCTTTAATATTCGTTGTTGTTTTTAGAGGCATTTATTGCTGGTAGTTATGAGGCTTTATAATTTAATAAAGTCGGGTTGCCGCAAGTCGGTGTCTTCCTGCTAGGAGCAAGGAGTCAAGATGTTTGATATTGTCGAACTGTCACGGTTACAGTTTGCCTTAACAGCGATGTATCACTTCCTGTTTGTCCCGTTAACGTTAGGTATGGCGTTTATGCTGGCAATCATGGAAACGATATATGTCCTGTCGGGTAAACAAGTTTACAAAGATATGACAAAGTTCTGGGGTAAGTTATTCGGTATTAACTTTGCTCTGGGTGTCGCAACTGGGTTGACCATGGAGTTCCAATTTGGTACTAACTGGTCATATTTCTCTCATTACGTCGGTGATATCTTCGGTGCGCCTTTAGCAATCGAAGGTCTGATGGCGTTCTTCTTAGAATCAACTTTCGTCGGATTGTTCTTCTTTGGCTGGGATCGCTTAGGTAAGAAGCAGCACTTGATGGTAACTTGGTTAGTTGCTTTCGGTTCTAACTTCTCTGCGCTATGGATCCTTGTTGCGAATGGTTGGATGCAAAACCCTGTCGCTGCAGACTTCAACTTTGAAACCATGCGAATGGAAATGTTGAGTTTTGCTGATCTGGTTTTAAACCCTGTCGCTCAAGTTAAATTTGTTCACACCGTCGCTGCTGGTTACTGTACTGGTGCATTCTTTGTTCTGGGTATCAGCTCTTACTACCTGCTCAAAGGTCGTGACATCGGTTTTGCAAAACGTTCTTTCGCAGTTGCCGCTACTTTTGGTATCGCAGCTGTATTATCTGTTATCGTACTGGGTGATGAATCTGGTTACGAAATGGGTGACGTGCAAAAAACCAAACTGGCTGCAATTGAAGGTGAATGGCATACAGAAGCCGCTCCAGCTGCATTTAATCTGATTGCATTCCCTAATCAAGAAAAAATGGAAAACTCGTTTGCATTACAAATCCCTTATGTCATGGGTATTATTGCAACGCGTTCTTTCGATACGCCTGTATTAGGTCTTAACGATCTGATGAGTCAGCATGAAGTTCGTATTCGTAACGGTATGAAAGCTTACGAATTATTAAGCGAACTACGCGCAGGTAATACTGATCCTGCTATTCGTGCTGCATTTAATGACGCTAAACAAGATTTAGGCTACGGCTTATTACTGAAGCGTTATACTGAAAATGTTGTCGATGCAACAGAAGAACAAATCAAATCTGCTGCAAAAGACACTATTCCTAATGTTGCACCTCTGTTCTGGTCATTCCGTATCATGGTTGCCGTTGGCTTCCTGATGTTAATGATTATTGCTGTCTCTTTCTGGACTGTTCTATCAAACCGTATTGGTAACTATAGATGGTTACTACGTGCTGCGTTACTGGGTATTCCATTACCTTGGATTGCGATTGAAGCAGGTTGGTTTGTTGCAGAATATGGACGTCAACCATGGGCGATTGGTGAAATCCTGCCTACGGCTGTAGCAACTTCTTCACTGACACAGGCTGATATCCTAATATCTATGGGTCTTATCTGTGGTCTGTATACTCTGTTCTTAGTTGCCGAAATGTTCCTGATGTTCAAATTTGGTCGCCTTGGGCCGAGTAGCCTGAAGACGGGTCGCTATCACTTTGAACAGAAGAACGCATCTTCTGCACAAAGTAAGTAACACAGGAGTCCACTATGTTTGATTATGAAGTATTGCGATTTGTTTGGTGGCTACTGATTGGTATCTTACTGATTGGCTTCGCAGTCACTGATGGTTTTGATATGGGTGTCGGTGTGTTACTACGCGTTATCGCGAAAGATGATACTGAACGCCGTATTTTGATTAACTCTGTTGCACCTCACTGGGATGGTAACCAAGTATGGTTAATCACAGCAGGTGGTGCATTATTCGCTGCATGGCCAATGGTTTATGCTGCGGCATTCTCTGGTTTCTATTTTGGTATGATCTTCGTATTGGCGGCATTATTCTTCCGTCCAGTAGGTTTTGATTACCGTTCTAAATTAGAATCACCAAAATGGCGTGGTATGTGGGATTGGGGCATCTTTATTGGTAGCTTCGTTCCACCATTAGTTATCGGTGTTGCTTTTGGTAACCTGTTACAAGGTGTTCCATTAGAAGTCGATAGCATGCAACGTGTATCTTATAATGGTACAACTAACGGTATCATTAACCTGCTGTACCTACTAAACCCATACGGTTTATTAGCTGGCGTAATTAGCTTAATGATGATTGTTGCACACGGTGCAAGCTATCTTCAAATGCGTACTACTGGTGAATTACATGAGCGTACTCGTAAGACAACTTACATTACCTCATTAATCACTTTCGTTGGTTTCGCATTAGCTGGTGTATGGTTAATCTATGGTATCGATGGCTTCATTATTACAAGTACTGTTGATACAGCTGGTCCTTCATCTCCACTACTGAAAACCGTTTCTCACGAAGCTGGTGCTTGGATGACTAACTACAACAACTATCCAGTATTATGGGCTCTGCCTGCATTAGGTCTGTTATGTCCTTTACTGGCGATTGTTGCGACTAAAGCAAATAAAGGTGGTTGGGCATTCCTGTTCACTTCACTGACAATTGCTTGTGTTATCCTGACTTGTGGTGTGACTATGTTCCCATTTGTGATGCCTTCAAGCACTTTCCCAGATGTGAGCTTAACAATGTGGGATGCAACTTCTAGCCTGTTTACTCTTCAGGTAATGACAGTTGTTGCGATTATCTTTGTACCTATCGTTCTCCTTTACACCATCTGGTGTTACTGGAAAATGCATGGTCGCCTCGATAAGAAATTTATCGAAGGCAATAATCATACTCTGTACTAAGGAGCATAGAGAATGTGGTATTTTGCATGGCTTCTCGGAACGCTCTTCGCTTGTAGTATTGCGGTGATCGCAGGACTAGCTTTCGAGCACGCTGAAGCGAAAAAAGCTTCAGAAAGTGAAGAATAATGTTGGATAAAAGCTACCAACTACTAGACAAGGGCCCTATTAGGGCTCTTGTTTTAATCATGGCGTTGGTAATGGCATTTTGTATCATGTGGGATCCTAGTCGATTTGCAGCGAACACCAGTTCACTTGCAATTTGGCAAGGTGTCCTTCTTATTTGGTCTGTGTGTGCTGGTGCAACTTTTGGTTTAGCATTTCGCCCTAAACATGTTGTTGCAAAATGTTTATTACATCCAATCCCTGCAATTATTATTTTAGTTGTTGGGCTAAGTTACTTTTTCTTCTAAAAAATACCTTATTTCTGCTCAGTGTATGAGAAAGAAATAAGGTATTTTATTTCCTAACTATTTCTTCTAAATTCTCTCGCACATCTAGCGTTATAGCTGGATATTTTCTTTTAAGTAATCAATAAAGAGACGTGTTTTTCTTGGGATATGTTCGCTATAAGGGAAAATAATATTAACGGATTGAGTTAAAAGTGCATGTTCAGGAAACAGTACAACCAATTGGCCTTCTAATAATTCTTGACGAATATACCAATGTGGCAAAATAGTCATCCCTGAGTGCGCAAGAGCCATTTTTTTTAATGCGGCAATGGTGTTAGTTTCAAAATAAGCATCTTGAGCTAACTGAGAGAGTAGGGTATTAAATTCTGAAGATGATGAAAGCTTACTTTGACGTAAATTACTGTTTGCTAAATAAGGAATAGCGCTTAAATCGTTGATAGTTTTTATCGAGAATTTTTGTAACAAATCAGGTGAAATAACTAAACTTATCTCGTAATTAGCCAATTTGGTAGAGCGATAATTACTGTCTTTTAATGTGCCTAAACGAATAGCCAAATCTAACTTATGATTTATTAAATCCTCAATAGAAGAATTAAACGCATACTGTACTTTCAACTTTGAGTGTAATTGCATAAATTGACTAAGTAACGGCAAAATATAATATTCACCAAATTCAGCTGTTGAACTTAATCGCAATGATCCCTGTAGTTCCTGCTGACCCAATCTCGCTTTATCTAATGTTTGCTCTAATTGAATTAACACTTGACGAAAATCTTGATAAAGCATCTCTCCAGTCTCTGTCAGTGAAAATCGACGAGTATTGCGATTGAGTAATGAGACATTTAACTCGGTTTCTAATGCTTTGATATGAATACTCACCATTGATTTACTCAAGCGTAAATATTTTGCTGCTTGAGTAAAAGATCCTGTATCAACAACAGCAATAAAAGAGCGAATTCGATCAATTTGATTTTGCATGATTGTTTACTCTGATTAAACAATAAGTTCTATTTTGTCAGATAGACGAAATTCGTCAATCTTCCGTACTCTATGCGCGGAGGATTTTTATGACTTACCGCTATCGAATTGCATCTATATTTTTGCTGGGCTTCTTTATAGATTGTATCAACATTTTTATGTCAGCCATTGCATTACCCGCAGTCGCTGATGATATGCAAATTTCCATTGTTTCAGTGACTTGGGTTTCAAATAGCTATATTTTGGGATTGACGTTAATTATTCCATTAAGTCATTGGTTATCACAACGTTTTGGTATTAGAGCATTGATGGTGACATCAATGCTGATGTTTAGTGTGTCTGTGGCGCTAGTAGGGGACTCACATTCATTTAGTGAACTTATTTTGTGGCGTTTTATTCAAGGTGTTAGTGGTGGATTATTGATCCCAATTGGACAAGCACTAACTTTTCAATATTTTCAAGGACATGAAAGAAGCAAAATATCAACGATCATTATGGCGATAGCTTTAATCGCTCCAGCAATATCACCTACATTAGGTGGATTTATTGTTGATATGGCTTCTTGGCGTTGGGTATTTTATAGCAATATTCCTTTTTCATTACTAACCGCACTTTTAGCTTTTATTTGGGTAAAAGAGCCTTTACCTAAAGAAAACGCTATACCTGATATCAAAGGTATCATTCTTATTAGTTTGGTTATTGTTTCAGGATTGTTTGCTCTATCGGCTTATGGTGAGTATCACTCAACATTACTTGCATTAGTCATAGCGGCATTATCGGCATGTTTTGCAGTACTTTATTATTATCATTATCGACGCCATATATCTCCAGTTATTAATTTATCATTATTAAAAAATAGAAATTTATCGATCTCTATTTTTGTTTATTACTGTATTCCTGGTGTTTTCACTGGTGTAAATATTCTTGCGATATTTTATTTACAACAATATTTAAAATTTACTGCTCAAGGCACAGGTGTTTTCATGTTGTTATATGCACTTGGGGCTTTTATTTCAATGACAATAAGTGGTGTATTTTATAATAAATTAGGCATGAAACGTTTATTTATTTTCGCGCTGTTATTACACAGTATAGGTATTGCTTTATTAATATTTGTAAATAGTAATACGGATATACCTTTATTAATTATTGCTTATTTAGTTATCGGGATTGGTGGCGGAATTGGTGCTAATACTGCGCAAACAACAGCATTATATGATTTTAACTCACAGAAATTAGTTCAGGCCAGTGTTATTTGGAATATTAATAGGCAGGTCGTTTTTAGTGTCGGAGCAACCGTTGTTGCTATGTTATTTAATATTCTTTCACTTTTTTGCTTACCACAAACCGCTTATAACATGACATTTTTAATATGTGCTTTAATTGGCATATTGCCTATCACATTATTATTTACATTAAAGAAAAAAAATATTGTACAGGAAATACAAGATGAAATTTAATACAGATTTAATTATAGAAAGCATTAGATCTTTACATGATGAAATTGAAGCTGTTTTTACGCAATTTCCTCTTTCTATTGATGCAATAACTAAGATAGAAAATCTTTTATCTAGTGAGTTTTCTATGGTTGGGATCAATGGAAAAGCAGTGAGTTATGATGATGTTATTGCGATGTTCAGACAAAATGCAGGAAAAAGAAGTGGACTGAAAATAAAAACAGATGATTATAAAATAATTTATCAATCAGATTGTTTGGTGGTTGTCAGATATCAAGAAATACACAGTGAAAATAAGAAAATTCTTATGCGGGAGTCAGTGGCGTTATTGAGACGCAATTCTCATGAAACGAGTTGGCAGTGGCACTACCTCCATGAGACACCAATCATAAATAATTAATTGATTTATATGAAAAACCAGTTTTTAAACTGGTTTTTTTAGGCCATTAAAAATAATACTAATAAATAAGACAATCTATGAATTTCTAATTAGCAAGCATTTTTATGCTGTCTTAATGAAAATATTTTTTCTATTCAGAGCACAAAGCATATTGCGTGTTGCAAAGAAGAGTTTATGATTGGCGCCTGAAAACTGTGTTTTCTATTCTTTACGTTACTATGATTCCCTTAGAGCTACCTCTTAAGTATAGTTAAGTGACTTATAGCTTAATTATTTATGGACTTAACTCAGAAAATGTAAGGAAGATATTATGCAGTTTCTTTGGCCTGTTCGTGTTTATTATGAAGATACTGATGCCGGTGGTGTGGTCTATCACGCCAGCTATCTAAAATATTTTGAACGCGCCCGAACAGAACTACTCAGAGAAAAAGGTTTTCATCAGCATGATTTACGGGAGTATGATCATGTTGTATTTGTTGTACGTAAATTATCAATAGAATATATTGCACCAGCTCGACTTGATGAGCTTTTACAAGTAGAAAGTGAAATTACCACATTACGTGGTGCCTCAATGACATTTTCTCAAAAGCTTATTAATCAAGATGGTTGTGTTTTGTGTAGCGCAGATGTGCTCGTTGTCTGTGTAGATTCATTAAAAATGAAGCCTGTAGCGCTTCCTAAGTCCATTATCGCGGAGTTTAAGTAGTGGCTGACATGAATGTTATCGATCTCTTTCTAAAAGCTGGGCTTTTAGTTAAGTTGATCATGTTGATTTTAATCGGATTTTCTATTGCATCTTGGGCGATTATTATTCAGCGAACTAAAGTTCTGAATGCCGCTGATCGTGAAGCCGCAGATTTTGAAGATAAATTCTGGTCAGGTACTGACTTGGCTCGTTTATATAAAGATAGCCAAGCTCGTCGTGATGAGTTATCAGGCTCAGAGCAAATTTTTCATTCCGGTTTTAAAGAGTTTGCACGCTTACATCAAGCAAGCGTTCATGCCCCTGATGCAGTTGTAAATGGTGCATCAAGAGCAATGCGTGTCTCTTTCAATCGTGAATTAGAATCACTAGAAACTCATATTCCTTTCCTCGGTACTGTTGGTTCTATCAGCCCATATATTGGTCTATTTGGTACAGTATGGGGGATTATGCATGCATTTATTGCATTAGGTAGTGTTAAACAAGCAACATTACAAATGGTCGCACCCGGCATTGCTGAAGCGTTGATTGCAACGGCTATCGGTTTATTTGCGGCAATCCCCGCAGTTATGGCTTATAACCGGTTTACGCAGCGTGTAACTAAACTGGAACAAAGTTACGATAACTTTATGGAAGAGTTCCTGACGATTTTACATCGCCAAGCTTTTGCCTCAGCAGAAAAGAAATAGTTAACGCAGAAGGAGATAGCTGATGGCACGAGGTCGCAGTAACCGCCGAGGCGTAAAATCAGAGATTAACATTGTTCCTTTGCTTGACGTATTGTTAGTGCTTTTGCTTATTTTTATGGCAACAGCGCCTATCATTTCGCAAAGTGTTGAAGTTGATCTTCCTGAAGCAACAGATACACAAACTGTTTCAACCAGTGATAATCCTCCAGTGATTGTCGAGGTTGCAGGAATTGGGCAATATAATATTCGTGTTGATCAAGAAGTATTAGAATTATTGCCTCAAGAACAGATTATGGCTGAAGCTAAACGGCAATTGGAAAAAAATCCGAAAGTTATATTTCTGATTGGCGGTGCTAAAGATGTTCCTTATGATGAGATAATTAAAGCGCTCAACATGTTACGTCAAGCAGGTGTTAAATCTGTAGGTTTAATGACTCAGCCTATGTAATAGGTTGAAATAAGTTTGGATAATAGCGTGGGAAAGAAGACGAAGCCAATCCGAAGTAAATTGAGCCGTTCAGTTATCTTGTCTACTGCCTTGCATTTGCTTGTTATCGCATTGCTTATCTGGGGGTCATTAACTCAGAAGTGGGATTTAGGTGGTGGCGGTGGTGAAGGTGGGCAAGTTATTGATGCTATTATGGTCGATCCTAATGCTGTAGTACAACAGTATAACCAGCAAAAATCGCAACAGGCTAACGTCCAAAAAGCAGAACAAGAACGTAAAGCGCGTGCAGAGCAACAAGAAGAAGAGTTGCGTCAGCAGCAAATGAAAGAACAAGAACGTTTGAAAACGTTAGAAGTTGAACGTTTACAAGCAAAAGAGGCAGCAGAAGCTCAAAAACGTGAAGCCGCGTTAGCTGCTGCCAAAGCGAAAGAAGAACAAAAAGTGGCAGAAGAAGCGGCTGCGCAAGCGAAAGCAGAGCGTGATCGCATCTTAAAAGAACAAGCGGATGCTAAACAACAAGCTGAAGCCGAAGCAAAAAAACAAGCTGAGTTAGCCGCAAAACAAAAAGCGGAAGAGGCGAAAGCTAAAGCCGAGGCAGATGCTAAAGCAAAAGCCGAAGCTGATGCAAAAGCGAAAGCTGAAGCAGACGCTAAAGCAAAAGCAGCCGCAGAGGCAAAAGCTAAAGCGGCCGCAGAAGCTAAAGCGAAAGCCGCTGCTCAACAGCAGAGTAAAGCCGTTGATAGTTTGCTCGATGGTTTAATGGCTGATGGTAATAAACAAAGCGGTGCCTCTGCAGCAGGGCAAGGTGGTGGAAACCGCACTGGTGCAAATGGTGAAGGTGTAGATCGCTATAAAGGTCAGCTGAAAGTTGCAATAGAACAGAAGTTCATTGATCCAGAGTTATACAAAGGTAAAACTTGTGAACTAAGAATTAGTATTGCACCTGATGGGATGTTAATTAATGCGAAAATTTTAGGTGGTGACGCGGCATTATGCCAAGTGGCATTAAGAGCAGCAAATACTGCTAAATTACCTAAGCCACCAAAAGATGTTTATGAACAAGTAAAATCATCGACAATTGAGTTTAAGCCATAAAACTGTCTGATAGTAGGAAAACATACACTAATTTATAGCTATTTTAGAATGTTATTGATGTGTTGTATGGTGTTGTTGAAAAGCGTTTGTTACTATTCTGTGCGTTATTGCGTAATAACCGCAATAATAAAAGGGAGACATGATGAAGCAGGCATTAAATGTTATCTTCGGACTTTTAATTTTATGCGTAACCACTCTGGCTAACGCTGAAGTTCGAATTGAAATTACACAAGGGGTGAATACTGCACGCCCTATTGGTGTCGTTCCTTTTAAATGGGAAGGCACTGGTCAAATGCCAGAAGATATCGCTGGTGTGATTGCAGCTGATTTACGTAATAGCGGAAAATTTAATCCTATTGATGTATCACGTATACCTCAACAGCCTGTCACGGCTTCTGAAGTCCAACCTGCATTATGGACTGCATTAGGGATTGATTCTGTTGTTGTTGGACGCGTACAACCGTCAGCGGATGGCCAATATTTAGTAAGCTATCAGTTAGTTGACGTTGCTGGTTCTCCAGGCGCGGTTTTATCTCAAAGCGAGTTTAAAGTCCCATCTAAATGGCTACGTTATTCTGCTCATACGGCCAGTGATGAAGTGTTCGAAAAACTGACTGGTATTCGTGGCGCATTCCGTACACGTATTGCTTATGTTGTTGTGACTAATGGGGGCGCATATCCTTATGAATTGCGCGTTTCTGACTATGATGGATTTAACCAAGATCGTGTTTATCGTTCATCACAGCCATTAATGTCACCAGCATGGTCACCAGATGGTGCTAAACTGGCTTATGTAACTTTTGAAAGCGGTCAATCTGCTTTAGTGGTACAAACATTAGCAACAGGTGAAATTCGCCAAATTGCATCATTCCCAAGACATAATGGTGCACCTTCGTTTTCACCTGATGGCTCTAAACTTGCCTTTGCTCTTTCTAAGAGTGGTAGCTTAAATCTGTATGTTATGGATTTAGCAAGTGGGAATATGACACAGGTAACCAATGGCAGAAGCAATAATACTGAGCCAAATTGGATGCCAGATGGACAAACCTTAGTCTATACTTCAGATCAAGGTGGACGTCCACAAATATACAAAGTTAATATTAACGGTGGAACACCAGAGCGTATTACGTGGGAAGGTAAACAAAACCAAAATCCTGCAGTAAGCCCAGATGGTAGTTTCTTAGTTATGGTGAGTTCTGAAAGCGGTAGGCAACATATCGCTAAGCAGGATCTGGAAACGAATTCCGTACAATATCTAACAGATACGTTTCTGGATGAAACGCCAAGCATCGCGCCTAACGGCACAATGGTTATTTATAGCTCTACACAAGGCTTAGGCACCATTTTGCAGCTAGTATCGACTGATGGACGTTTCAAAGCGCGTCTTCCGGCGACTGATGGTCAGGTTAAATCACCTGCCTGGTCACCGTTTATGTGATGCATAAAAATTATGTATGGCAAACAAAATAAAGGAACAAATAGAGATGCAATTAAACAAAGTGTTTAAAGGGTTGATGTTAGCATTACCACTCGTTGCTGTTGCAGCATGTAGCTCAAACAAAAACGAAGATCAAACTGATACAAACAATGTACCAGTTGTTGAACAAGGTCCTACTGCTGAAGAATTAGCACGTCAGCAATTAGAACAACTGAAACAACAAAACATCGTTTACTTCGGTTTCGACAAATATGACATTAGCTCAGACTACGCTAACCTGTTAGACGCACACGCTGCATTCCTGCGTGCAAATCCATCAGTACGTATCACTGTAGAAGGTCATGCTGACGAACGCGGTACTCCAGAATACAACATCGCTCTGGGCGAACGTCGTGCTAACGCTGTGAAAATGTACCTGCAAGGTAAAGGCGTATCTGCTGATCAACTGTCAATCGTTTCTTACGGTAAAGAAAAACCAGCTGTACTGGGTCATGACGAAGCCGCTTACGCGAAAAACCGTCGTGCAGTACTGGATTACTAAGAGAACGGCATGAACAACAGTAACTTCAGACCTTTCTTGATGAGTCTGTTGTTACTGGTTGGCGTAGCGGCTCCTG
>NZ_JAABLX010000054.1:0-95502 GCF_009915245.1 Proteus sp. G2669
TGTAGCCGCTATTGCCCAAGCGCCAATCAGTAATATCGGTTCAGGTTCGACCGATGAACGACTCGCCCAACTTGAGCGTTTTTCAAATGCTCACAGCCAGCTTTTGACCCAATTACAGCAACAACTCGCTGATTCTCAGCGTGATATTGATATGTTACGTGGTCAAATTCAGGAAAATCAATACCAGTTAAATCAAGTTGTTGAACGCCAACGCAATATCTATCAACAGTTAGATGGCCTTAGTGGCGGAGCTTCAACATCAACTGAAGCCACTCAACCTGATAATACTGCTTCTTCAACACCACCTGCTGCAACTAGCTCAGGACAAGGTGATGAGAAGGCCGATTATAATGCAGCAATTGATATCGTATTGAATTCTAAAGATTACGATAAAGCAATTGTTGAATTAAACAACTTTATCAATAACTATCCAAAATCTAGCTATCAATCAAATGCACATTTTTGGTTGGGTCAGATGTATTACTTAAAAGGTAATAAGGATCAGGCAGCAAGTACATTTGCTATTGTTGTTAAAAACTATCCAAAATCTCAAAAAGCAAGTGAAGCCTTTTATAAAATTGGTTTGATCATGCAAGAGAAAGGGCAAAAGGATAATGCTAAAGCTATTTATCAACAAGTGATTAAGCAATATCCAAATAGTGCGGGCGCTAAATTAGCACAAAAGCAGCTAGCGGCACTCTAATTATTGACCCCGTAATGTAAAATGTTGCATTTTCGGGGTTAAATGATTGTTTTTTCAACGGTTGAACTTTTTTTTGAAAAAAAACGTTGCACAAAAACATTAAATCAGTATTATTACCCGCCGTTGCCACAGAGAATGTGGCAAGTTCGAAAAAGGGTCGTTAGCTCAGTCGGTAGAGCAGTTGACTTTTAATCAATTGGTCGGGCGTTCGAATCGCCCACGACCCACCATTTTCGAACACCAATCCGTTTTTATTGAAATGGGCCGTTAGCTCAGTCGGTAGAGCAGTTGACTTTTAATCAATTGGTCGGGCGTTCGAATCGCCCACGGCCCACCATTTCAAACTCCTTCCTATATATTTATCATTCCCTAAACAGTAAACAAACTCTTAGTTATTTTTCTATTTTTTGATAGTGCAATTCATTGCTTTATTAAACAATAAAGATAGTTTTCTCAAAATGAAAAAACTACCTAGTCTTAATTTGAAATGACATTCAAATCAGTAATGACAAATAATTGATGACGTGATTTGGGTGTATTCATTTTCAGTCAAAAATTCATTATCGATTAACCAATTGCTGACTAATTCTTGTGTTTTTATTGCTGTATCAATAGGGTAATTGAGGCGTTTCGATGCATCAAGAAAAAATGCCATCATAATTGAAAGTGTTGCTGCCGCTTCATAGGGAGTACTCATTGCAAGAGTACTTTCCAATGATCGTAAAGAATAAAATTTAGGTAGCCATTCTTTTAAGTTTTTCCCTTGATACCAAACATCTTGTGTTGGGGTATCGTGCAGTGCAACTTGTTCAAGTAATGCTATCAGCCATTCACGCATATCACTGATACGATAATTAGCAAACCAAAACTCATGGCGTAGAATGGCTATAGCGACTTGTGTCGCCTCAAACCAGAATTCTTGAGCATTGTTACATGCTTGCTCTTTTGAAAGCGTAGGAGGCGTTATAGCGCTAATTTCAGGAAGCCCGTCACATAAACTCGTTTTATCAAGTAAGATTTGATATCCACGCTGGTAAACTGGGCTAAGTCCTTCTGTTTTCATGTTAAAAATACGCTCAGGTTCAGCCATCATAATGTCCATTTTGCGACCTTGAGCTAAAACATGTAAATAAATAGGCCAAAACTTACTTTTGGGATCTTCACACTCCAACTGTAAGCTGACAAGAGCATCACCGAATTGTGATAACCAATGTTGGTTTTTTGCGAGCTCTGTCGCACCATAACCGATAAGCTCTATATCAATATCAGAATAACTGTCTATCTTTCTATTGCGTCCTAGCGATCCTGTTAGTACTACTGCCTCAATTCTAGGATCGAGGAGAGCAAAAGATAGTATGCGATCGATTAAACGTGTTGTTGGCTCCATATTTCTCTCTAATAAGTAAAATGTAATAAAGTTATTTGTCGTTTTTATTGTTTAAAAAGTAAAATTAGAATAATTTGTTTAGTATATAAAACATTTGTTTGTTATTTTTTTAAATCAGAAACATAATGTTTAATATTAAAAACTAAGTACCATTATAAATATGAATTTATAATATATCTTTACTACTTTGCAAAGATGTCGCAATAACCCATATTTTCTTTGTTTTTTTCTATGATTAAGTCGGGGTTGTAAAATGGATGTCATGAGTTGGTTTAGTATCAATAATATTTTAGTCAATATTCCACTTGGGCAAGGTGGATACCCACTTTCGTGGATTGAAGCTGTGGGCACTATAGCTGGTCTTTTGTGTATATGGCTTGCAAGTCAGGAAAAAATAATTAATTACTTATTTGGACTGATTAACGTCACTTTATTTGCCATTATTTTTTTCCAAATTCAGCTATACGCAAGCTTACTCCTTCAAATTTTCTTCTTTGCAGCTAATATTTATGGCTGGTACGCATGGAGTAGAGTAAATGATTTTGAGCAAGCGGAACTAAGAATTCGTTGGTTAAAACCAAGCCATCGTCTCTTTTTAATTGTTGTTTCAATAGCTGCTATTGTCGCTTTGACCTTTAATATTGATACTGTATTTGGTTATTTAGCTGTTGTTGCTGTTGATATACTAAATGTCTTTGGTACAAATTTAGCTACGCCAGTGCTTGAACCTGATGCTTACCCATTCTGGGATTCTACAATGACCGTCCTGTCGATTGTGGCGATGATTTTAATGACACGGAAATTAGTTGAAAACTGGCTAGTTTGGTCGGTTATCAACGTGATTAGTGTTGTTATATTTTACAAGCAAGGTGTTTATGCCATGTCTGTTGAATATATCATTTTACTGGCTATCGCTATTAACGGTTCTCGTTTGTGGATCAAAACAGCAAAACGCTCTAGCAGAAATAATTATCTCTCCTAATAAAAAAGGCTGGTAGAGTTATCTTTCTCTCCAGCCTTACTATTCATTGTTTTTATTCTTATACTTAACGCAATTTTGAATCATTATTTTGCTTAAATGCGCTATTTCCATTTTTGACGATTTTTTAGAAAAACAACTATAGGAGCTTTAAGGTGAAAGGGTGTTTACAGATAGAAAACGAATGGTTAGATTGGGAAAGCAATAATAACATTGACTAGATAACATAAAAGAGTGGATACACGGGAATGAATTATCAAAATGATGACCTTAAAATAACACAAATTAATGAACTTTTACCGCCAGTTGCTTTATTGGAAAAGTTTCCAGCAACTGATAATGCGGCTTTTACAGTTCGTCATGCCCGTGAAGCTATTCATCAAATCCTAGCAGGAAAAGATGATCGTCTATTAGTGGTAATTGGACCTTGTTCTATTCATGATCCGAAAGCTGCGTTGGAGTATGCGCAACGTTTAAGTCTCATTAGAGAAGAGCTTAAAGATAAACTTGAAATTGTTATGCGTGTTTATTTTGAAAAACCACGTACAACAGTAGGCTGGAAAGGTTTAATTAATGATCCTCATATGGATCATACCTTTGATATTAATGAAGGTTTACGTATTGCTCGTAATCTTTTATTAACCATCAACGATAGTGGCTTGCCAACAGCTGGCGAGTTTTTAGATATGATAACGCCTCAATATGTTGCTGATTTAATGAGTTGGGGTGCAATTGGTGCTCGTACTACAGAATCTCAAGTACACCGTGAGCTTTCGTCTGGTTTGTCTTGTCCTGTTGGTTTTAAAAATGGCACAGATGGAACTATTAAAGTTGCTATTGATGCAATCAATGCTGCGGGATCGCCACACTGTTTTCTTTCTGTCACTAAATGGGGTCATTCAGCCATTGTACGTACTGCAGGTAATGGTGATTGCCACATTATTTTACGTGGTGGTAAAGAACCAAATTACAGCGCTGAACATGTAGCAGCGGTAAAAGAAGGGCTTAAAAAAGCAGGTTTACCACAAAACGTGATGGTTGACTTCAGTCACGCCAATAGTTGCAAGAAATTTGAGAAACAAATGGAAGTTGGTGCTGATATTTGCCAACAAATTAGCTCAGGTGAAAAAGCATTAATCGGCGTTATGATTGAGAGTCATTTAGTGGAAGGTAGCCAGTCATTAGAAAGCAGTGAACCTTTGGTTTACGGTAAAAGTATCACCGATGCTTGTATTGGTTGGGATGATACTGAAATACTGTTACGCCAACTAGCAGATGCGGTTGTTGCTCGTCGCGGTTAACTGATATTATCTTAATATACAAACTGTAATACCGTTGATAATTAATCAACGGTATTTTTTTATGAAAAAGAAAGTAAGTTAGTCATGTATCTTTAATAGATCAAGTCTAAATTTAGCGGGTTTAAATCCAAGCTCATATGACTTTTGATACCATTCACATGCTTTTTCTTTGTCAGCAATGACACCCAATCCTTTTTCATATAAATAACCAATATTATAAATAGCTGAGGGATCATTATCTTCAGCCGCCTTTAAATAGAAGATCATTGCTTTCTGATAATCCTGATCAACTCCTAAGCCATGTTGATATGAATAAGCAATATTATTGTTTGTTTTGATATGCCCATTACTAACTGCTTTTAAATACCACTCCATTGCTTTTTCGTAGTCTTGTTTAGTACCAAGACCATCTAAATATAAAAGACCTAGATTATTCTGTGCTCTACTAAAATTCTGCTCTGCAGATTTTAAATACCATTCAATTGCTATATAGTAATTTTGTATAACACCTAAACCATCATCATACATATATCCTATATAAAACTGTGCAGTAGGATTATTTTTACTAGACGATTTTAGTAGCCACTTCATGGCCAATTCATAATCTTTAGGGAAATATAAATTTCCATTAATGTAGAAAGAACCTATTTTTGCTTGAGCCTCCGCATTCTCGTTATAAGCAGATAATAAATAAAATTTGCGGGCTTTGTTTTTATCATTCTTATCAAAATAAATATCGCCTAAGTAAAGCTGATAATGTGAAAGGCTTTGTTTAAATAGAGAGGGAGAAGGATTATTTATTTTATCCTCCTTAAACGGAAATAAAACAAACATTATTATAAACATAATAATAATAAATAGAATGGTAACTATTTTTAATTTCATATTAATATCCCTATTCTTTATTTGATTTTTAATGTTTTATTATAGTTGTATATTTAAGGTTATTATAATTAAAGGATTAAAAAATTAAAATGGGAAACTTAATTTATTTAATAATTGAAGGAAAACAACAAGGATTAATTTCAAGAGGATGTGGAACAATTGACTCTATTGGAAATAAATGCCAAGAAGGAAAGGAAGATGAAATTATTATTATTGAATATAGTAGCACGATAACAAGAAATTAAAATGTATCCCATCATCCAATAGAGTTTATTAAAAATATTGATAAATCATCACCTTTGTTATTAGTTGCCATTTCTAATAATGAAGTTCTTAAATTAACCTTTGATTTTTATAGAACTTCACAGCACGGTAAAAATGAAAAATATTATACTATCGTATTAAATCAAGCTTCTATTGTCGATTATTCTACTCGTTACCCACATAGTATAGATAGTAATAGTTCCCAACCGGAAGAGTCTGTTCTTGTGCAATATAGGGACATAACTTGTAGTCACCATATTGCAGGAACATCAGGATATAGTATCGCAGATTAATTATTTTTTGAATTTAATAAAGTAACATAAGCTTGTAAAAGCTCGTATGTATCATGCGAGTTTTTATTCTCTATTATATTTAGAATAGGGCTAATATCCTCTTCAAAAAAAAGATAAGTTAGAGATAGTTGCTTATTATCTAATCTATAATATAACTCCGGGCTAAGAGCACGTAATCGTCTAGATGCTCTATCTAATTTTTCTATAAAACCATAAGAGCTCACTAAAACAACTGTAATATCTATCCATCCTTTTGATAATTTTTTTTTTGTTTTTTAAACTTGCTTTCGATTTAAATATGTTTAATCTTAAAATTGCACTTCTGGTAATTAGATAAATAATTATGGATAATAGTAATTTTCTTACTACGGTATTTTCTATAAAGGATGGTACTTCGTTAAATCCATTATAGTATGCAAGTTCATTAACTTTATATTTGGTTGCACCTGTATCAATGGATAATTATCTTGTATTTAGTATTTTATTTAATTCATTTTTTTGTTGTTCGTCTAAATTTTCATAAATATACTCACCAATAATAGTTCCTGCAATATTTACAACTTCAGAAGGGTTTTTAGCATAAACTAAAAGATGTATTGCTTCGACATCTCTATCAAAAATGAGATTTTTTGAGGGAGGTGCTCGTAATAAATGGTGATAAAGATAAACATCAGATAATCTATCTAGACCTAGTGCTGTTGTTTCAATTAGGCCGAGAGTACCTGATACGGCTTGATCTGAAATAGCCTCAGCCATTTCTTCTAATGATTTATTTTTTAGATTTTCATACCCTTTTCTGAGTGAGCGAGATAGTGCTGCCTTTCTGTATAAAAAGGTTGTTCATGAAGTTCTAAAATTCGCCCTTCTGGAGAACAATACCACCAAGCTCCATAAGAGTTATAATTACACTCAGACATAAAATATCCCTATTTTAATATGCGTTTGTTATAAGCGTTTTATATTTATAAATAATTAAATGACTTAAAATCCAATGGTGACAATATATTAAATATTTAATAACTGTAAGTGATAATTTAATATTTTTTAATTAAGGCTATCGAGTTAAATATTATATTTTTTATATAAAATAAAAAATAATATGAAAAAATTGAAATTTAGAAATTTAATATAAAAAAATACCGCTATTTCTAGCGGTATTTATCATATAAACCTAAATTAATAGATTTAAAGCAAAATTACTTCGCTTTACCTTGGTTAGCAACAGCGGCTGCTTTTGCTGCGATTTCGTCAGCATTACCTAAGTAGTAACGTTTGATTGGTTTCATGTTTTCATCAAATTCGTAAACTAAAGGTACAGCTGTTGGGATATTCAGCTCAAGAATTTCGTCTTCGCTCATGTTGTCTAGGTATTTAACCAGAGCACGCAGTGAGTTACCGTGAGCTGCAATAATAACTTTCTCACCAGAAGCAACACGTGGTTTGATAACTTCTTCCCAGTATGGTGTTACACGGTCGATAGTTAATGCTAGACTTTCTGTTAATGGCAGTTCTGCCGCAGTTAAAGATGCATAACGAGGATCTTTACCTGGGAAACGTTCATCGTCTTTAGTTAATTCTGGTGGAGTGATAGCAAAACCACGACGCCATTGTTTAACTTGCTCGTCACCGTATTTTTCAGCAGTTTCAGCTTTGTTTAAGCCTTGCAGAGCACCGTAATGACGTTCGTTTAATTTCCAGCATTTTTCAACTGGCAGCCATTGTTGATCAACTTGATCAAGAATGTTCCACAGGGTGTGAATTGCGCGTTTCAGAACAGAAGTATATGCATAGTCAAAAACGAAACCTTCAGCTTTCAGCAGTTTACCTGCTTCTTGCGCTTCATTACGGCCTTTTTCGGACAGCTCAACGTCAGTCCAGCCTGTAAAACGGTTTTCTTTGTTCCATACACTTTCACCGTGTCGAACTAGCACAAGCTTAGTTACTGCCATAGTTTAGACTCCTATAATTACTTTCTTAATATAAGTTTAAAATTAGCACTTCAATCATTATATGGATCATCGACAAGAACGCCAAACATAAGTGACAAAACAAGGGGGATTAAGTCAAAAATGTCGTTTGTTCGATGAATTATTGCACAGTTGTCACACCTTTTGCTTAATCGTTCAAGCTATTAATCTAGCGGGATCGGCGTAAAAAAACAAAATATCCGTTTTGTATAAAAAATAGACGAAAATAGCGCCTGTAAAAACGACACATTCTTTATTTATTATTGTTCAAATAATAAGCAAGAAAATGTCGATTTAAATAAAAATTCAGACCTAAGTTTAGCGTTAATTTCTAAAATCATTGCCCTGATTATGACAGTAAAAATGAACATTTAACAAATTTCTTGCTGGTAACGATAAATTTCGCCTTCTTTAATAAAAGTCAATCGATGAGTAATACACGATGGCGCATCTTCTTGATGGTGGCTCACAAACAAAAGTTGCGTATTACTGTGGCTTATCATGATATCAATAAAACGCTGTACTAAGAGCCGGTTCGTTGTGTCTAATCCTTGCAATGGCTCATCAAGAATAAGTAAGGTAGGGTGTTTAACTAATGCTCTAACAATTAACACTAAGCGTTGCTGACCCCAAGATAAGGCATGAAATGGATGATTAGCATGTGCAGTTAAACCAATTAACGCTAACCATTCATCAGCAAGTTTTAGCTGTTTATCTGTAATCGCTTGATAAATGCCAATAGAGTCATGGAAACCTGAAATAATGACATTTTTTACCGTTGAAGAAACACGGTAACTCTGATGTAAGGCATTACTGACATAACCAATATGGCGTTTAATTTCCCATACTGTTTCACCACTTCCTCTTTTACGACCAAATAGCGTTAAGTCATTGCTGTAGCCTTGAGGGTGATCGCCCGTAATTAAACTTAATAATGTCGATTTTCCTGCACCATTAGGGCCTAAAATCTGCCAATGTTGCTGAGGTTTTACCTCCCAGCTTAAATGGTGAAGAACAGGTTTATCGTTATAGCTCACTACTCCATCTTTTAGCACGATAGGGGAAAGTGTCGGTGATAATTGAGGAATGGCATCAGGCGAATCTTGTTCAGGTAATGTGAGATTTTCAAGAGTTTCACTGTGAGATAATTGCCCAATAACAGAGTCAGATAAAACCTGTTCTTTCTCACCGTTGGCGACTAATTCGCAATTAATGAGTAGACCTGCATACTGAATAAAATCAGGAATATCATTAAAACGATTTAGAATGAGTACGATAGTCAGATTTTGTTGATGTAATAGTGTTAACAATTCATTTAAAGCACGGCGAGAATCAACATCTAACCCATCAAAAGGCTCATCTAAAATGATTAAATCAGGTTTATTCATTAAAAGTTGAATAAGCAATATTTTTCGAGATTCACCTGTAGATAGATATTTAAAACGTCTTGATAAAAGGTATTCAACACCAAATTGCTTTGCTAATAAAAGGCATCTGTCATCATCTTTTACCTGCATTTGAATAACTTGAGCAACAGTTAAGCCAGTATCTTCTTCACCTTCACTTAATAAATCTGTGTTATTCCGACGCCACTCTTCTTCAATCATTTTTTGCAGTTTTTCAAAAGAGAGACTAATTGGACGAGAAAATGTGCTGATAAATTCACCAGAGAGCAAAATACCTTCTTGGCATAATGCATTTGCTAAGGCGGTTTTGCCGCTTCCATTACTGCCTACAAATGCCCAACTCTCACCTTCATTTATGGCTAAATTGTCAATTTGTAAACAAAGTTTATCGCTTAAGCGGAATTGTGTTTTGTTGAGTTGTAAGTGTTTCATTATTATTAGCCTTATTTTTTTAATGTAAGCTAAGTGCAAGTTAAGTATCTAGCAATATAGGGTTAATAGAAACTTGTCAATATTTGCTGAAAGAACTTTTTCCAAAAGTCTTATACACCTACTATTTAATGATAACCTTTAAAATGCGTTTCCTATGTAAATATATAAACATCTCTTTAAGGATGACTTATATATGCATAAATTTAAAAAAATAAACTTATTCTTCTTTATATTTTTACTCGTTAGCAAAAATAGTTTTTCTTTGAATGATGAAAATGTAAATAATAAATGCTTTCTTATTAATAAAGTTGATCTTACAGAAAATACTTTATTAGATGATAGACAGAAATCTAAAGTAATTTCACCGTATCTACAACAATGTCTAACATTAAATGATATGCATGAGGTCGCTAAATCAATTACTAATAATTATATTGAAAAAGGTTATGTTACCTCACAAGCTATTATTCCAGAGCAAGATCTTTCTAATCATAAGTTAGTAATAAAGATTATTGAAGGTAGAATAAAAGATATTTCTATCAATGGTGTTTCATCTAGATTAATTGATATTATTTTTCCTTCCTTTAAAGAAAAAATTTTAAATCTACGAGATTTAGAACATGGATTAGAACAGCTTAATCGATTAACAACAACGCAATATACATTGGATATTCAACCAAGCGATAGTGTGGGATATTCATCTGTAACCATTAATCGAAAAGCTAAAAAACTTCCTTTAAAGAATCGATTAACAATTGATAATTCGGGAACAGAAACAACAGGAAAGATCTTACTTACTAATACAACAACAATAGATTCTTTGTTTGGCTTGGGTGAGCAGTGGATTTTTTCACTAAAAACAAATACAGATTTCCCTCATGCTCACTATTCTCGTGCTTATACTGCAAGTGTTAATATCCCTTATGGTTATTGGTTTTATCAATACCAGTTATCTGATAGTAGTTCATCTTATTCCTTCCAAAATAATCACAAATATATTTATAAAAACAAAAATAAAGATCAGCAATTTGATATTAGTCGTTTAGTCTATCGAGATAATAAACAACGAGTAACACTAAAGGGAACGTTAAAGCATAAGAAAGCAAAAACGCAGTTAGCACAACAAAAATTATTAATAAATAGTCCCACATTGACTTCTTTATCATTTAGCCCTGAATATACTTTAAGTTTACATAATGGATATTTAATCATTAATCCAACTGCTGAGTTTGGGATCTCTCTTTTTGGCGCGACACCTGATTATATTGCTGACAATTCACCTCGTAGTCATTATCGAAAACTAAGTTTAAATTTAAGCTATCAATATTTATTCACTGATCAGTTTTCCTATCTTACTTCATTTCATAGTCAATATACGCCTGATAATCTTTATGGTTCGGAAAAAATAGCAATAGATGGAATAAAAGCTGTTCGTGGATATAAAGAAATAAATTTTAATGCTAATAGTGGGTTTTATTGGCGCAATGAAATAAATATATCACCAATAACTTCGTTTTTAAGTAAATGGAATTTTATTTTTGCACTTGATTATGGTGTCGCCCATTCAGATCAATATGAAACAAAAAAGAATAAAATAATTGGAAGTGCAATAGGTACTTCTTTTTATCATTCCACTTTTTCTTCTCAAATTTTAATTAATAAACCTGTGTTTTATCCCAAATCATTAAAGCCAGATTGCTGGTCTTTATATTGGTCCATTTCTCTTGCTATTTAAATGTTAGGAGTTTTTATGTGTGAAAAGGATATTTCTTGGAAACAACGTTTAATAAGTTATAGCATAGCTTATGTAATTGCTATTTATCCATTACATCCAGCTTGGAGTTTAGCAATTACGCCCTCCGATAAAACGATTAAAGTCAATCAGCAAAATACTGTTCCTATTATTAATATTGTAGCACCTAATGATCTTGGTATTTCTCATAATAAGTTTCATTCGTTCAATGTTAGCAAGCAAGGTGTTGTAATTAATAATGCGACAACTTCTGTTAATACACAATTAGCCAAACAAGTGAATGCCAATACTAATTTAAAAGGAAGTGCTGCTCATTTAATTATTAATGAAGTGGTAGGAAATGGGCGCTCACAATTACAAGGAAAATTAGAAGTTGCGGGAGAACAAGCGAAAGTTGTTATTGCTAATCCAAATGGTATTACGTGTGATGGTTGTTCGTTTATAAATACCCCAGCAATTACGCTCACAACAGGAAAACCTCTTTTTAATCCTCAAGGCGCCTATTCGGCAATAGAAGTGAAAAAAGGCGGTGTTGTTATTGGCACGCAAGGTATAGATCTCCAAGCTCAGGATTATGCCGACATTATCAGCCGTAGTATTGAGTTAAATGGAAAAATTAACGCTAAAAACCTTTCTTTAATGCAAGGAAATAACCGTATCGATTTTGATAAAGGTACAGTAAATAGCATTAATGGTGAAGGTGTTAAACCTACGCTGTCTATTGATACGAAAGCGCTAGGTGGAATGTATGCCAATCAAATACGTCTAGTTAGCACAGAAAAAGGTGTCGGTGTTAATTTAAGTAATATTCAGACAAATCAAAACAGTGTGAATATAACTGTTGATGGAAAAATTACCTTTAATGGCAATATTCAATCTGAGCGAGATATTAATGTTAGTAGTAAAGAACTACAAATTAATAGTAATACAAAGTTAAAAGCAAAAAGAGATATTACTTTAGCAACTAATACGCTGATTAATCATAGTGAAGTTATCTCAGAGAAAGATATGCGTTTATTCGCAGATAAACTCACGAATAAAGGCGAAAAAGCGATTATTCAAGCGAAAGATAATTTATGGATACAGAAAAATGCGCAGGGTGACCCAAGCACTTTAATTGAAAATCAATCAGCCACGATAAAAACAGAAAAGGGTGATTTGATTATTAGAACTAAGAAATTGGTTAATACATCTTTAAATGAATTACCAACTTTTTTAAATGTCGAAGCAAACTCTACTGCTAGAAAAAGTTTTGTTGCATCATATTGGGGAAATAGCCAAGGCGTTGTTTCTATAAATACATATTATCCTGTGTTGGAAAATTTTCCATATGAAAAATGGTTTGGTTACCTAGATTTAACAAGTACAGATATTATTAATACAGAAAGATATAAATATAATTATAGTGATTTTATAGGACATATTGATTCAGGAAAAAACATTTACATTAATGCTAATGAATTGATTAATAACCTAGGTGTGATACATAGTAATGAAAATACTATTTTGACAGGAAGTAATGCTGTTATTTCAAATTTAATGCCTGGAGAGTTAAATTTATGGTATAGGTATAAGACTTCATATAAAGATCTCGGTGTATATGTAGATGAAGAGGATGACGATGGTAATTATGATATTCTTTATGTAAGGGAGCCGTTGAAATTTGAACTACTTAATAAGTTTTATTCTTGGTCACCTGATAGAAAAAGTTTTTCTACGATATTATCGAAAGGTAATTTGGTTTTAGATTTTAAAAATAGTATCAATATAGAAGCAAATCCCCCATCTAAGTATTTACCAATAAAAAAATCAATAAACAAGTTACACTCAGGTTATAATTTTTTAGCTAATAACATATTGATTAATTCTAATTCTATTAATATATCGTCAAATATAAATTCAAATAATGAACTATCTGTTATCTCTAGTGGAGATATTATTGTAAAAGATTCACACCTCTCATCTAAAAAATCATTAAGCTTAATTTCAAATAAAAATATAGAGCTTAATCAAGTAGATCTAACAGCAAAAGACGGTGTTGTTCTTGCTAAGAATGGAAACATTGATTATACATTAAATCCCATTTCTGCATTTAATGAAAATAATGTTCTAACTCCACCGGCTATTAATATCTCTGATTCTATTTTATTTCAATCTGGAAAAGATATAACTTTTAATAATATTGAAATTAATAATGCTAACTTCTTAAGCTTAATTTCACAAGGTGATATAAAAATTCAGAGAAATGAATCGGAACTTTTTAAGATATTACCATATTTTCATTTGTATAATAAAGAGTCTGCATTATCAAAAACGAAAAGCTGGAAAACGCGAGGTGATATTACATTTACGGCTGGTAAAGATATTATTAGTCAAGGAATAAAATATCACAGCGATAAAGCTATAACCTTTAATGCAGGGCAGGATATTTTCCTTGCCTCAAAATCAATAAAAGAAGCCGATCCTTTCTTTAGTGATATTTATTATCCTCAATTACAATCTAAGTTATTTTCAGATGATAACCTTATCTTAAATGCAGCGCGTGATGTTGATTTAAGTTCAACAGTATTAAATTCAAAAGATAAAGTCATTGTATTAGCTGGTAGGAATATAAAGCTGGGTGCAAATGCTTATTCCGCCATCAAAGATCCCCACGAAGATTCTCAAGATATTCAGTATAGCACATCGGCTATTACAGGAAATAAAGGCATTTCTATTGCGTCATCAGGTGCGTTAATAACAGAAGGTAGCTCACTCAAATCAGACGGTAACATTACGATATCCAGTGGTGGTAATATTCAATTAGGATCGGTAAAAACATATTTTCGTAAAGAGTCGGGTTCTAAGTTAGAAGAACTTCGCAAACAAGTCAGTACTGAAATTAATAGTGGTAATAATTTAACTCTATTATCTGAAGGCAGTATTTTATTTCAGGCATCAAAATTGATTGCCAATAAAGAGATAGATATTGCTGCTAAAGGTGGATTTCTTTACGCACAAGCGATGGAGGAATCGAGTTATTACGAAGAGGAGAAGAAAAAATGTAATCCGTGGACTTTATGTACTACCAAAAAGAAATACACGAAAAAACGTCATAATACAAATAATAAAGTTACCGAGTTTATCGCTAATGGCGATATTAATTTATTTGCTAAAGATGATATTACCTTAGAAGCGAGCAAACTAGAAACAGCGAAGAATGCAAAATTAACCAGTAAAACAGGAAAAGTTAATTTTAAAGCAGTTAAAAATACAGCATTTAAGCAAGTTATTACTAATTCAAAAGATATTTATATTACTCAGCGCAATCAGGGTTATATCAAAGAGAGTTGGGCATTACCAACACTTTATATTGGTGGAAAACTGACTATTGATGCGCCTAAAGGAATATCTGCTGATATTAAAGTTCAAAAAGGACAATCTTTAGAACAAGCATTAACAGTTTTAAGTAACACTCCAGAATATGCATGGCTTAAAGATCTTCAACATCATCAAAACGTCAATTGGAATTTAGTTAAGGATACCTATTCTGATTGGGATGATAAAACAAAACAATTAAATCCTGTTGTTGGTGCGGTTATCGCTATTGCAGTGGGAGTTGCCACTTACGGTACAGCAACCGCGGCGACTATTGGTGGAATGGCAAGTAAAGCAACCATTGCGGCGGGGGCTTCAGCAAGCGTGGCTTCAACAGCATCGGTTGCAGCACAAGCAGGTTTTGCCTCTTTAGTTTCGCAAGCGGCGGTCTCTTTAGCTGAAAACCAAGGCAATATCTCTAAAACACTTGAATCACTGGGGCGTAGCGACACGGTCAAGTCTGTGGTGACGAGTATGGTGGTTGCGGGGGCACTTCAGGGTCTTGACCAATTTATGGGTTGGGATCAGGCAATCCAAGGTGGAACATTACCTTCAACAGGCAAGTTACTTGCGACCGATAGCGCAACATGGAATCAAGTTGCACAACGCGTTGCCTCTCATTCAGTTGTCAGTTCAACATTGGGCACTGCCATTCAAGGTGGCAGTTTTATTGATAATTTTAAAACCGCGCTATTAAGCAATATTGGTAGTCAGCTTCATGCCGAAGGCGCCAATTTAATTGGTGATAATGGCGCGGTATTAGGGCATGCAGGAAAGGTTTTAAGTCATTCGGTAGTAGCAGGTGTTAGTGCAGAAATTGCAGGAGGTAGTGTTACAGGTGCAGTTGCTGGTGCATTGGCGGCAGAGATAGCGGCGATATCGCTACAAAGTAAATTATTTGAGCCTACTTATTTAAATGAAGCAGACAGACAAGTTGCATTAATTCAAGAGGCAATCCATAGCAATGAAGGAAAAACACAGCTCACTAAATTAATTGGCGCACTGACAGGTGCTATTGTAACTCGTAAGCCTGAAGGCGTATTTTCTGCAGCTAATTCTGCGGAATTAGTTTATCGGCATAATTACAGTGAGCATATGCTTTCTAACTTAGCTTTAGAAAATAATAAGGATATGATCGCTGCTTCGAAAGGAGATGTTGCAGCAGCGGAAAGAGTTGTCAATCGACAAAATGCAGGAATGATTGCAATCGCTCTTGGCTTAGGAGGAAGTGCAAGTTTTATTGCTGGTCATACTGTTATTGCAGTAACACCAGAACTTATTGCTATTGCTCAAGCTGCATTTAATACATGTAAAACTAATTGGATTTATTGTGCAAATGCTGTTGGCATTCATATAGCTGAAGTTACAGCACCAGAAGCCGCATTGGCTGGTGCTACTTTAGGCGGTGGTTATAAAGTATTAGCAAATTCAAAAGATAGCGCGAAAGCCTTTTCTAATTCGTTAGTAAATAGCTCAAAGTCTTTAATGGCGTCAGGAAAGCTAAATGTTACTAGTATCAAACCAATAGTTGAGCAAGAGAAATTATTAATAACTACCAATAAAAAAGTTATTGAGATAATCAACAATGGGGAGCTTATAATATATTCGGGAGTAACTACGAATGGATATAAAGTATCTAATGGAGCCAAAACAGTAGTTTTAAAAAATGAATTAGACCATCCTATTGTTCAATCTAGAATTAATATTCAAAATGGTAACTTAAAGCGAGGTTGGGTACATGTGGTTCATCGGCATTTCTCAGATAAAAATGCTAGTCAATTTACTATTAATCAAGTGGATTTAAAACTGATACTTCAAAGTAATGATATTTCAAAAATACAAATTAGTAGAGTCGTTAATAGTAAAGATGAAAAACTGTATGAGAGAGTTATCATATTAGATAAATATATAGGTATTGATAAGTTTACTAAAAATTCAACGAATGTTATAACAATCTTAACAGATAATATAGGCAATTTAGTAACAGCAATGCCAGGGAGACTAAAGTGAAATTAATTGGTTCTAGGAAAGAAATGGTTATTAAGGAGACGCTAATTAAAAATGAAGGTTCTGTTCTAAAAAATAAGGAGATTAATTTTTTCTTAAAGGATAGATTCTCTGATATAATAAGTGTCTATTGTTTAGAACATATTTTGGAAGAAGATTATGATCTATATACTTTATTAGTTAATAAAGAGTTCATTGTTGAGTTTGAACTTTCTAGAGTTAATGGTGAATTTAAAGATATCAATATATCATCATTGAGTTTATATTCAAAAAAACTAAAGGATAAATATTTAAGATTAAAACTACTTGTTGCGGTAAATTTACCTATGTAACAATTACAAAATGCATCATCAAAGAATATTAGGTTTAATATTACTGTAATTGAGGAGTAGTTAATGATTATATCGAAGGGCTATAATTTATATGCAGATATTTACTTTAATTATGATTACTATATTATAGTAACTATCTCGGGGTGCTATATCCACTTTATGGATTTAAAAAATGGATATAACGTTTTATCTAAGAATATCACTGATGATAAGTTAGGTCATTATTCAAAAGTTTCTTTAAGTAATAGTAGAAAAATAGAAAGTAACTCACAAGAATTTAATGAGATGTATAATGATAAAAAATCTTATTCAGAGTGGGTGAGAAAAATAATTAAAGAGTATAATTATAATTATAAAAATAAAACAGCTCTATTTGAAAATATGAACTTATGTGGTTTAAGCTTTATAGGTAATGAAATTATTATTAAGCCTCAAAACCATTTACGTATGGATCATTGGGTCGGTGAAGGAATACCTGATAGTGCAATTATTACATTAAAAAGTAATTGTAGTGACGAGGTTTTAGGTGCCTCAATAAAAGAAGCATTTACGCGTTGCGTTAGTCGAAAAGTTTAATTATTCGGGATTAAATTCGTAATTATTTATATTATCTACATACTAATGGATTGATTGTTAATGAATAAAAATGAAATATATATAGATATGATGTATTGGATTTTACCTCAATTAAGAAATATTCAATCTAGAGGAATGATAGCAAAAGCAAAAGATAAATCTTGTTATTATGAATTACAGTTAATTCATAATTTACCTAAAAAAATACTTAATCAAGATTTTGATGAAAGTGATATTTCATTTTTAAATTTTCAAGCTAAAACATATACTGAGAAATGTAGTTCAAAAATAAGTATATTGTATGATGGCAATGTAAAGTATATCAAAATGTTATTTGATTTGGTTCCTAATGAATTACGTAACCAATTACGATGGGATGGACCTGTTATCTAGAATTTTTTATAATGTTATTCATAAATTAAAGGGAAAAAGATGATAGATTCTAACTTTAAAATCGACTTTGTAAGTGACAATAAATATGAGAATATTACTATCGAAATTTCATAAAAAATAAATATATTGTCAATTAAATAAAGATAGAGGAATCGATAAAATAGAAATTGAATTTTTAATGATAGCCGATTTTTAAGTGAAGATGTAAAGCATAAATTTACTTTAGATGATTTTATGACTATTTTTAATAGTGCCAAATTAGATTTAACTAATGCTTAATATTAATCCATCTTCTATTTTATAATATGAGCCTATGCGGTTTAAGTATTGTAGGTAATGACATTATTATTAAGCCCCAAAATCATTTACGTATGGATCATTGGGTCGGCGAGGGAATACCTGATAGTGCAATTATTACATTAAAAAGCAATTGTAGTGATGAGGTTTAGGTGCCTCAATAAAAGAAGAATTTACGCGTTGTATTAGTCGAAAAGTTTAAATGGATACTAAATAAAATCATCTTATTCTAATTATGTGTAAGGTGATTTTTCATTATATGAATTTATCTATGAAAAATAATCGATTAATAAATGATTTACACGCTATATATCCAGAGTTTCCTATCAATATTCATAAAATAAAGGGGTATTCTGATGATGAGATAAAAAAAATTGAACGTTTATATCGTATTAACGTAACAGAACAACTATATGATTTTCTAAGTTGTATGGGGCGTTGCAGTGGTGGTTTTTTTGGGGATGATCCTCTCATTATGATGCTAATACAGGTGAATATATTAGTGTAAAGACATTAAATACCCAAACAGCCTCAAGGATTAAAAATCCAAAATCAATAGAAAATACATTAAATACATATATTTCAACTATAGATAAATATTCGGGAGAAAGAAAGGGAAGAGCTGAGATTTTACCAAGTGATGTTAAATCAAAAACTCTAGAACTAGGTGTTCCTGCAAGAACAACCAAAGAACAATGGGATGCAATAAATAATTCTATCAAAAATGCATCTTCAAAAAATATTAAGATTAATATTACAATAGTTGAGGAGTAAATAGTGTCTATATCAAAAAAAAATAATTCAAGAGCAAATGTCTATTTTAACAATGATTATTATATTATAATAACCCTTTCAAAAAGTGGTATTTATTTGATGGATTTTAAAAAAGGTTATAAGGTTTTATCCAAAGATCCACTTGATGCTGATTTGGGTTTTTTTACAAGAAATGCATTAATCCAAAGCGAAATATTAGATGCTAATTCATCTGAATATCATGAAATGCGTAATGATGAAAAATCATATTCTGAATGGATAAAGAAAATAATTAAAGAGTATGATTATAAAAATAAAACGACACTATTCAAAAATATGAACTTATGTAGTGTAAATGTGACTGATGGTATCATATCTATTATTCCTTATGATCACTTACGATTGGATAATTGGATTGGTAAAAGCATACCTAACAACGCAATTATTACGTTAAAAAGCAATTGTAATGATGAGGTTTTAGGTGCCTCAATAAAAGAAGCATTTACACGTTGTATTAGTCGAAAAGTTTAAATGGATGCTAAATAAAATAATCTTATGATAATTATGAGTAAGGTGATTTTTCATTATATGAATAATAATCAATTAATAAATTATTTACATTCTGTCTATCCAGAGCTTCCTATCAATATTCATAAAATAAAGGGGTATTCTGATGATGAGATAAAAAAAATTGAACGTCTTTATGATATTAAAGCAACTGATCAACTTTATGATTTTTTGAATTGTATTGGGCGTTGTAGTGGTGGTTTTTTTGGGGATGATCCTCTCATTTTTTACAAAGAATGGTTTATACGAGGGCATGTTCTATTCCAATACGGCTTAAGAGAGGAGTTATATAATCTGGAGTTGTGGGATATGTTAGAGCAAAAGCCATTTTTTATTTCAATAGAATCAGAAACTCAATATTATTTTCTGTTAACGTACTCAGATCAGCCTAACTTAGTTTATCATTATGATGAAAATGAAAATGAAAATGAAAATGAAAATGAAAATGAAAATGAAAATGAAAATGAAAATGAAGATAAGGTAAGAGCATTAGATAAAAATTTTAATGAATATCTAGGACATATAATTAGCTCTTATAACGAGAGCTTTATAACTCCTACACCAGTTTATTTTTCAGGTGATTTGTTGAGACTATAAAAAATTAGCTTTGATATTGAGTGTAAACCACAAATAACATCTTACGTATGGATCATTGGGTCGGCGAAGGAATACCTGATAGTGCAATTATTATATTAAAAAGCAATTGTAGTGATGAGGTTTTAGGTGCTTCAATAAAAGAAGCATTTACACGTTGTATTAGTTGAAAAATTCAAATAGGTGATAAAATTAGCATCATTATTATGAATGGGGAATTATTTTAATTTCAATTGTTTTTATAAATTAGATCATGATTTATTATGGATTCAAATTTTCAAATCGATCTTTTATGATAGACACTATCTAAGTGAATAATAAATTTATTTTAGATGATTTTATGACTATTTTGAATAGTGCCAAATTAAATTTAATTAATACCTAGTTTTATTCCATCATTTATTTTAAAAAGACAATCAAAAACCATCACTTAATATTATTGTGAAAATAATAACTAAGTGATGGTTTTATTTTTTATTTAAAAGTAATCATATTAATGATTAACACAGTGTTGCGACAATCACCTGATCAGCATTAAATAAAGCGGTTACGCTGTCATTAATATGTAAATTTTGCTCTTTAACATGCTGATTAGAACATGTGGCACAAACTTCTTGTCCACCTTCTAATGTCACCACTAATTCGCTGTTTTCACTACCTGTCTCAATTTGAGTGAGTGTGCCTGAAAGCGCATTGTCATATTGTTGTGTTAAAGAAGTTCCTTTTTCAATATTGACCCAAGGTGCTTTAATTAAAATCAGTACTTCTTTACCTTTTTTAAGTCCTAGGCGATCAGCGCTTTTCTCTGTCAAAGCAGCACGAATGATCGTTTTTCTATCTGCAAGTAGCACATTAACATGTTGTTGAACTTGTAGGTTATCACGCTCAATGATCGTACCAAAAAATTGGTTTCTAGCACTGGTTTGTAGTGAAAAACGAGAAATAGCGGCTAAAAGACTATCAAGAGGGAGTGAATCATCTTTCAATACATCAAAGGCTTTTTGCTGAATTTGACCGAGCAGATCGTAAAGTTGAAGTAAGCGCTCACAATAATGTGTGAGAGTTGCACCACCGCCACCTTTACCGCCTGTTGCTCTATCAACAAGAAGTTCGTCTGCGAGTTGATTCATTTCATTAATGGCATCCCAAGCACTTTTATAACTAATGCCCGCCATTTTTGCCCCTTGACTAATTGAACCCGTCGCTTTGATTTGTTTTAACAGCGCAACGCGGCGAGGATCGGCAAAGAGCTTATCTTGAAGTTTAAGAGTTAATAATATTTCTGCTTGCATAATGATAGGCTTCTTCTTTTTTTGTGTGTTTATCGCATTTTTTGTGCCGACACAAAGCGATAATTCTCTAGAATATATACATCTATAGCGTTATTATTCGTCATTCGTGAAGAAATGCCAACTCTGGCTTTCCGAATATACCATGATAAAGAGGTTATCATGCTTGAATTATTGAAAAGTTTAGGGTTTGCTCTCTTGATGGTACCTGTTGTTATGGTACTGATTATGGGCATCATTTATGGTTTAGGTGAAGTGTTTAACTTGATTTCACCAAGTCAGCCAAAAGCAGACAAAAAATCATAATTTCTCCCTTCCTGATTTAGAACAGCCCTTTATTTTGTAGAGGGCTGTTTTTTTATACTCATGATACTCGTCATACTTCAAGCCACAGCGTTGTTGACTGTGTTCTCATTCGCACTAGCCACATACTCATGATACTCGCCATACTTCAAGCCACAGCGTTGTTGACTGTGTTCTCATTCGCACTAGCCACATACTCATGATACTCGTCATACTTCAAGCCACAGCGTTGTTGACTGCGTTCATTCGCACTAGTCACATACTTGTGTATGCTCCTAGTGACTCATTCACTTGTCGCCTAGCTGTGACTTGAATTATTTAGAGTATCGACTTGTTATGCATTGATTTATTAATAAATTTTATTTTTGGTCACAGGTTATATGCTCCTAGCGACTCATTCACTTGCCGCCTAGTTGTGACTTGAATTATTTAGAGTATCGACTTGTTATGAATTGATTTATTAATAAATTTTATTTTTGGTCACAGGTTATATGCTCCTAGTGACTCATTCACTTGTCGCCTAGCTGTGACTTGAATTATTTAGAGTATATAAGTTTATCTATCTTCATTTTCTGTTTCTTTTTAATGGTTATATTTATTGATATATAACCAGTTTCTAACATCTAATCCTTTCATTTTACGCTGTATCTTGGTATATACAGCGTGTCATCCTTTAATTTAAGTGGAATTAGAACATGAAAAAATTATCAGGCAAGTTACTTGCTGGCGCAGTTATCTCTTTTGCTTTAGTAAGCCAAAGTTTTGCATCGGAAAAAGTAACGGTATTTGCTGCCGCTTCTCTTACCAATGCTCTTAATGAAATTTCGGCACAATATAAGCAAGAGAAACAAGCTGAAGTTGTTGCGTCTTATGCATCTTCTTCAACGCTGGCTCGCCAAATTGAACAGGGCGCACCTGCAAATCTGTTTATTTCAGCAGACCAGCAGTGGATGGACTACGCAATCGATAAAAATTTAATGGTTGCAGATTCACGTCATACACTATTAGGTAATGATTTAGTACTCATTGCCCCTAAAGATAGTAAATTAAATGACGTTGTTATTAATAAGGAAACTAAATGGAAATCCTTACTTAATGGCGGAAAACTAGCCGTTGGCGATCCTGACCATGTGCCTGTTGGTATCTATGCAAAAGAATCATTAGAATATTTAGGTGCATGGGATACAGTAAGCCCAGATATGGCGCGTACTAATAACGTACGTAGCGGTATGGCGCTGGTTGAACGTGATGAAGCACCATTAGGTATCGTATACGGTTCTGATGCGGTTGCGAGTGATAAAGTGAAAGTGGTCGGCGTATTCCCAGCTGATAGCCACAAACCTGTTGAGTATCCAATGGCAGTTGTAAAAGGTCAGGACAATAAAGCAGTTCGTGATTTTTATGACTATCTGAAAACACCTCAAGCCGCAGAAATCTTTAAGAAATACGGCTTTAGCCCACTGTAGGAATTATACTTTTGGAGATGTTAAGTGAATACGAATGGCAAGCCATTATACTAAGCCTTAAGGTATCGACTGTAGCAGTTATTATTAGTCTACCTTTTGGTATTTTTATGGCTTGGCTTTTAGTTAGGGTACGTTTTCCCGGTAAATCATTGCTTGATAGCATTATCCATTTACCTTTAGTTCTACCTCCTGTTGTGGTCGGTTATCTTTTACTGATCAGTATGGGGAGACGTGGATTTATTGGTGAATGGCTGTATGACTGGTTTGGTTTTAGCTTTACCTTTAGTTGGCGAGGCGCAGCACTTGCATCCGCAGTCGTTGCATTTCCACTGATGGTAAGAGCGATCAGATTAGCATTAGAAGCTGTCGATCAACGTATGGAACAAGCGGCGAGAACCTTAGGGGCTTCACCGATACGCGTCTTTTTTACCATAACATTACCTTTGTCTATGCCAGGGATCATCGCAGGAATTGTGTTGGCATTTGCGCGCTCATTGGGAGAATTTGGCGCAACAATCACTTTCGTCTCCAATATTCCGGGGGAAACAAGAACTATTCCTCTGGCAATGTATACCTTGATTGAAACACCGGGAGCGGAAATGGATGCCGCCCGTTTATGTGTTATTGCAATTATTTTGGCGCTCGTCTCTTTAATGGCTTCAGAGTGGCTAACTCGTTGGGGTCGTAAAAGATTGGGGGGCGTATGCTAGAGATGAATTTTAAACAGACGCTAGGATCACTGCGTCTGGAAGTCAATACTGAACTACCAACAGAAAGTATTACCGCCGTTTTTGGTTTATCCGGAGCGGGCAAAACCTCACTGATTAATGTGATTGGCGGCTTAACAAAACCAGATTCAGGGCGGATTGTATTAAACAATCACACACTGGTTGATACTGAAAAGAAAATTTATCTGCCACCTGAAAAACGTAAAGTGGGTTATGTATTCCAAGATGCGCGGCTGTTTCCTCATTACACTGTAAAAGGAAATCTGCTTTACGGTATGTCGCCGACAATGAAAGTGCAGTTTGATCGCATTATTCATTTGTTAGGGATTGGTCATTTACTCTCTCGTTTTCCGATCACCTTATCAGGTGGTGAAAAACAGCGTGTTGCCATAGGGCGAGCGTTGTTAACAGCACCTGATATTATGCTAATGGATGAGCCTTTAGCATCGCTTGATTTACCGCGTAAACGTGAGCTACTGCCATATTTAGAAAAGCTCTCACAAGATGTACAAATTCCTATTTTGTATGTGAGCCATAGTCTTGATGAAATTATTCGACTTGCAGATAACGTCATTGTGATGGATGCAGGAAAAATTAAGGCGACAGGCAAACTTGAAGATGTATGGGCAAGCAGTGCATTACGTCCGTGGTTACAAAAAGAGACATTAAGCAGTATCGCCAATGTAATGGTTGTAGAACACCATAGCCATTACGATATGACCGCAACGGCTTTTGGTAACCAAGTGTTGTGGCTGCCTCAAATCGAGACTAAAATTGGTCGTGATGTGCGTGTCCGTATTGATGCTTCTGATGTGTCATTAACAACGACTCGTCCATCAAATAGCAGTATTCGTAATATTTTGCATATGAAAGTGGTTGAAACCATTAAAAATGATGGCCAAGTTGATGTGAAGCTTGTCAATGATGGTAATTATTTATGGGCGAGGATCACGCCTTGGGCAAAAGATGAATTGAATATTCAAGAAGGGCAGTGGCTTTATGCGCAAATAAAGAGTATTTCGCTAAGTCGTCATCTTTGATTTTATTAGTTGTCTTTGTTGATAAAAAAACCTCATCTTTGATGAGGTTTTGTCTTTTGGCAAGGTGAAAATAGGACTAAGACAGAATATATTTATGAATAGTCTCAGCAATACCCGGCTGTGAATTCACCTTTGTGACCATTTTAGCGCGAGCTTTCACTTCATCTGAAGCATTACCCATTGCAACACCTAAGCCCACATGTTCTAACATGCTAAGGTCATTAAAGTTATCACCAAAAGCAATAACATCACTCATATTCATGCCATTTGCTTCAACCCAGCGTTGTAAACGGCGACCTTTACTGTTGCCTTTTTTGGCGATATCAACTTGATCAACCCAAGACCATTCGCATTCTAAACCGACTTGTTGCTCAATTTTTTCAACTAAAGTGCGTAATTCATCATGATCAGGCGTTGTTGTCGCAATTTTCCAAATAGCATTAACATCATGCATAGCTTTATAAAAATCATCGACTTTGATTAAATTTGGACGCTGTGCGGTAGGCAATGTTTCTGACCATTTTAAAGTACGTTGTACTGGGGCTGATAGTTGGTCATACATCATTGCATCATCAGCATAAACTAAGTGATGTACATCTGTTTGTTTAACGAGATCTAATACTGCGCTGGTTTCTTGGGTAGTTAATGGATCGGATTCCAGTACCTTTTTACCAATATAGTCATAAAGGTAAGTCCCATTACAGCAGATCGCAGGGGTATCAAGATCGAGTGCTTGATAGAATGGATGAATAGCAACATGATGGCGACCTGTTACAATTAAGACTTTAACACCTGCTTTTCTTGCAAGATTGAGTGCTTCTAAAGATTCTGGCAGGATACGTTTTTGGTCATCAAGCAGTGTGCCATCAAGATCCAAAGCAATAACGCGATATGACATAAATAAGCCCCTTGATAGTATTAAGATGCAATGTTGCTGATGGTACACGTTAACTAATAAAAGATAAACTAGCTTAATCGTGACAACTAAACGTTAGTTTTTCTATTATTCTTTATAAATCAATGGGTAATCTGTTTTAAGGAGAAGGGATGAAACAGCTAGTCTACGTAGCAAGTCCAGAGAGTCAGCAAATCCATGTTTATTCATTAAATACTGAAGGTGAAATGGATTTATTGCAGGTTGTTGAGGTTGCAGGGCAAGTACAACCGATGATTGCAAGTGCGGATGGAAAATACCTTTATGTAGGTATTCGTCCTCATTTTAGTGTAGTGACATTTGCGATAGCAGCCGATGGTCAGTTAGAACAAAAGGCTATCACTTCCATTCCAAGTACTCCTGTTCATTTATGCTTAGATAAAACTGGGCGTTTCTTATTTGTTCCTTCCTATCATCAAGGCAATTTGGCTGTTTTGCCTATTAATGAGATGGGGGTCCCTCAATCACCTATTCAAATTATTGACGGATTAAATAAGCCTCACTCATCTAATATCGATTGGAATAATAAACAACTAATTGTTCCTTGCTTAGGTGAAGATCATATTCGTTTATTTAATTTATCAGAAGACGGTCGTTTAACCGAGGCGGGAACTGAAGAGCTGACAACAGCACAAAATGCAGGCCCTCGTCATATGGCGTTTCATCCTAATGGGGATGTGTTCTATTGCCTTAATGAATTAGATGCGACAATCAATGTATATCGTCGTATGGGGGATTTATATCGTTTAATGCAAACGGTCGATATTGTCCCTGAAACATTTAACAGTACTCGTTGGGCATCAGATATTCATATCACACCTGATGGCCGTTTTCTTTATGCCAGCGAACGCTCTGAAAGCTTTATCTGTGCGATGGCAATTTCAGAAGCGGGCGACTATTTACAACCTGTGGGGCATTACTCAACACAGACACAGCCTCGTGGTTTTAATCTTGATAATACAGGCAATTATCTGATTTCTTGTGGTCAAAAATCAGATTTTGCTTCTGTTTCTCGTATTGATAAACACACCGGCGCATTAACTGAATTAGCTTGTTACCCAGTAGGTAAAGGCGCAATGTGGGTTACCGTTGTGACAAAATAACTGTCACAGTATAAAAAACACTGTGAACCTCTAGCAAAACATTACCTTGCTAGAGGTTTATTTTGATGAAAGATTTATGAAAGATTAACCACTTTTTCAATTGCTTGAGTGAGTTTAGTTAGGCTTGCTGGTGGCATAATGAATGGTGGCATAATATAAATAAGTTTGCCAAAAGGCCTGATCCAAACCCCTTCCTCTACAAAGATTTTTTGTAATTTTGCCATATTAACGGGCTCGTTCATTTCGACCACGCCAATCGCCCCTAAAACCCGCACATCTTTGACACTTTTAGTCTGTTTTAACGGTAATAGCTCGCGTTTTAGTTGTTTTTCAATTTCTGCAACTTGGTTTATCCAATCGCCTTTTGCTAATAGAGATAAACTGGCATCAGCAACAGCACAAGCCAAAGGATTTCCCATATAAGTAGGGCCATGCATAAAGCATCCTGCATCACCTTGGCTGATAGTTTCTGCGATATGACGTGTAGTTAAAGTGGCTGATAAAGTCATATATCCACCTGTTAATGCTTTACCTACACACATAATATCTGGCGATATTTCAGCATGTTCACAGGCAAATAGCTTACCTGTTCGACCAAAACCAGTGGCAATTTCATCTGCAATTAATAACACATCAAATTCATTACACAGGGCTCTTGCGTGTTTTAAATATTCAGGATGATAAATTCGCATTCCGCCCGCACCTTGGACAATTGGTTCAAGCATAACGGCGGCAATTTCTTGATGATGTTGCTCTAGTGTTGAGCGTAATGAGTTAATATCAGCTGGCTCCCACTCTTCATAAAAGCCTGTTTTAGGTGCATCTACAAAGAGATGATTAGGTAAGTAACCTTTGTACAGACTGTGCATGGAGTTATCTGGATCACACACTGACATCGCGCCAAAGGTATCGCCATGATAACCCTGTTTTAACGCCACAATACGTTGACGTTTTTCACCTTTAGCCTGCCAATATTGCAAGGCCATTTTCAGAGCAACTTCAACGGCAACCGAACCTGAATCTGCTAGAAATATGCATTCAAGAGGCTCTGGTGTTATCGCTAATAATTTTCGACAAAGTGATACTGCAGGGGGATGAGTAATGCCACCAAACATAACATGAGACATATTGTTTAGTTGTGTGGTAACCGCATTATTAAGTTCAGGATGATTATATCCATGAATTGCCGCCCACCATGAAGACATTCCATCAATCAGTTTTCTACCATCAGCTAAGACTAATTCAACGCCTTTTGCACTGACGATAGGGTAAGCAGGTAACGGATTACTCATTGAGGTGTATGGATGCCAAATGTGGCGTAAATCGAAAGCGATATCTTCAGGTGTCATTCTATTTTTCACTTAATCATGTAAACCAATGGTGATCAATTTTAGTTGACATGATAACCCTATTATTTAAACTGGCAATCACTTTTAAACAGGAGATTGTATTGTGAGCACACTAAAACGCTGGACATTAAAAGAAGCCAGAGCATTGTTTGATATGCCATTTTTAGATTTGGTTTTTCAAGCACAACAAGTGCATCGTCAACATTTTGACCCTTCACAAATCCAAGTGAGTACTTTGCTTTCTATTAAAACAGGGGCTTGTCCTGAAGATTGTAAATATTGTGCTCAAAGTGCGCGCTATAAAACGGGATTAGAAAAAGAGCGTTTAATGGAAGTGCAGCAAGTGATTGAATCGGCAAAAAAAGCGAAAGCAGCAGGTTCAACGCGTTTTTGTATGGGAGCCGCTTGGAAAAATCCTCATGAACGTGACATGCCTTATCTTGAACAGATGGTGAAAGAAGTCAAAGCATTAGGTATGGAAACTTGTATGACTTTGGGCAAGTTAGATGATTCACAAGCTAACCGATTAGCAGATGCAGGACTGGATTTTTATAACCACAACCTTGATACCTCACCTGAATTTTATGGCAGTATCGTGACAACGCGAACATATCAAGATCGCTTAGATACACTTGATAAAGTGCGCAATGCCGGTATTAAAGTGTGTTCGGGTGGAATTTTAGGGTTAGGCGAGGAAGTTAAAGACAGAGCTGCAATGTTGGTGCAATTAGCCAATTTGCCACAGCCTCCTGAAAGTGTGCCGATTAATATGTTAGCCAAAATCAAAGGTACTCCATTAGCTGATAATGAAGATGTCGATCCTTTTGATTTTATTCGTACTATCGCCGTTGCTCGTATCATGATGCCACGCTCTTATGTACGCCTTTCTGCTGGTCGTGAGCAAATGAGTGAACAAACACAAGCATTCTGCTTTATGGCTGGGGCGAACTCTATTTTCTATGGTTGCAAATTATTAACAACAACCAATCCAACCGAAGATAAAGATCACCAATTATTCCGTAAATTAGGCTTAAATCCTGAACGATTAGCAGTATCTATGGGCGACAATCAGCAAGAAGAAGCTTTGATACAAGCTGTTGCCAATAAAGACACTGAACAATTTTATAACGCGGCACTGTAATGAGTTGGCAAACCTATTTAGATAAACAACTTAATGGGCGTAGAAATACGCCATTATGGCGAAAACGCAAAGTGATCAAACAGGCGGAGGGACGCTTTTTGATCACCACATCCGGTGAAAAATACCTTAATTTTTCCGGCAATGATTATTTAGGCATTAGCCAGCATGCAGACGTTATTAAAGCATGGCAACAAGGTGCTGATGAGTACGGTGTAGGTAGCGGTGGATCAGGGCATATCACTGGATTTACACAAGCTCATGCGCAATTAGAACAGCATCTAGCAGATTGGCTGGGTTACGATAATGCATTGTTATTTTCATCTGGCTATAGCGCTAACCAAGGTGTTATTTCAGCATTACTTGAAAAAGACGATGCTATCATTGCGGATAAACTATGCCATGCTTCGTTAATGGAAGCCGCCGTATTATCACCCGCCACATTATGGCGTTTTTTACACAACTCTTCTGACTCTTTATCTCAACGACTTAACAAAACGTCGGCTAGTAAAACCTTGGTGGTTACAGAAGGGGTATTTAGCATGGATGGAGATCAAGCACCATTAACAGAAATAGCAACAATAAGCCAACAACATGATGCATGGTTAATGGTCGATGACGCACACGGTATTGGTGTTTTAGGTAAAGAAGGTCGAGGTAGTTGTGATGAAGCGGGTATCAAACCTGAGCTATTAGTGGTGACTTTTGGTAAGGCTTTTGGTGTCAGTGGGGCGGCTGTGCTTTGTAATAAGCCAACAGCTGAGTTTTTTGAACAATATGCTCGTCATCTTATTTACAGTACATCAATGCCACCGGCACAAGCTATAGCCTTAAACTCTGCTTTGAATGTTATTAAGCAAGCGAATAATGAACGGGAATATCTTCAACAATTAATTGATACCTTTCGGCAAGGCGTTATTTCACTTCCTATTAAATTATTGTCTTCACAAACCGCTATTCAGCCAATAATTATTGGTGATGAGCAATTATGCCAAACACTTTCAGATTATCTGCAATCTAAAGGGCTTTGGGTAAAAGCTATCTTTCCACCTACAGTTCCACCTCATAGTGCACGTTTACGAATAACGTTAACCACTCGCCATCACCTTTCAGATATTAAGCTGTTAATCGAGACGCTTCATGCATTCTTTAGTCAAAACAGATAAACAACGTATAGCTCAAACCTTTGGTAAAGCCGCTGTTCATTACGATAATCACGCTAATATTCAGCGCTACAGTGGTAATAAATTAATGGATTTAGCACGTCATGATAGTGGCAATATTGTGTTAGATGCAGGATGTGGAACAGGGTATTTCAGCCAAAAATGGAAACAGCAAGGCAAGTTTGTTATTGCACTTGATTTATCACATCGGATGCTACAAGTGGCAAAACAACAACAACGGGCAGATGGTTATCTACAAAGTGATATAGAACATTGTGCAATTACGTCACAAAGTGTGGATATCGTGTTTAGTAATTTAGCGATGCAATGGTGTGATGATTTATCCGTTGCGATTAACTCACTCATGAAAGCAGTAAATAAAAAAGGTGCACTTTATTTCTCAACACTCACTACATTGACACTGCAAGAAGTCAGAGATGCTTGGCAATCTCTTGATAAACATCCCCATGTTAATCCTTTTTTATCGCTTCACGATATTGAGAAAGCGTGTCGTGGTTTTCATTGTCAATTTTCTATTGAAACTGTCACAGAACAATATGACTCATTACATGCGCTCTTTGCTTCTTTGAAGGGCGTTGGTGCCAATTTTGTGCAGGGTGATCGACAAAAAGGGTTAATGACACGACAGAAATTTCGTGCACTAGAAAAGGTGTGGAAAATAGAATTAGGTAAATATTTACTTACTTATCAAATTGTTATAGGGAAAATATCACATGACTAAGACATGGTTTTTAACAGGTACAGATACAGAAGTAGGTAAAACCGTGGTAAGTAGTGCACTGTTACAATGTGCAGCGCATCAAGGATATCAAACCATGGGCTATAAACCAGTTGCTTCGGGAAGTGAGTGGCTAAATGAAGGTTTACGTAATTCAGATGCACTTACATTGCAAAAATTCAGTACGGTAAAGTTAGATTATCACCGTGTTAATCCTTACTGTTTTGAAACACCTACATCGCCTCATATTGTCAGTGATGAAATGAATCAGCCTATTGATTTTAATGTAATGTCAGAAGGTTTATCGTATTTAAAACAGCAGGCTGATTGGATTTTAGTTGAAGGGGCTGGTGGTTGGTTTACGCCACTATCAGAAAAACAATTTTTTTCTGATTGGGTTATTAATGAACAGCTTCCTGTTATTTTAACGGTAGGTGTTAAATTGGGTTGTATTAATCATGCGTTATTAACGCAACAAGCAATTATTCAATCTGGTTTAACATTGGCGGGTTGGGTTGCCAATGAGGTTGAACCCGCAGGGCGATATCAGAAGGAATATCTGGCAACATTAAAGCAGCATATTAAAGCACCGTTCTTAGGCAAAATACCCTATTTAAATGAAGTAAAAGAGCATAATTTTACGCCTTACCTCGATCTTTCTTGTTTAAAACTAGGTTGATAAGCCATTATTGGGTAAATGATAAAAGTCTATTTTTTATGCCAATAAAAAAATAAAAAAAATAAATTTTGCCAATTTTGAAGGATATTTTAAGCTGGAAAAAAAGACGTAACCTACCGAGAGATAACAACTTTGTGTAGTTATCCACTATTCCTGTGGATAACCTTGTGTATTACCATTATAAAAATACTCTGAATAGAGAGAATACAAGGCATTGCTAAAGATTGGCGTTATTCTCAACTTTTATTTTTAATTCTTATATATCAATTAATTAAATAAAATCAATAGAGCGAATGTTGTTGACGTGTCTCTTTGAATAATTCACAAAATAGGGGCTTGCTTTTTGAAAAAATCCCAGTTCTAAAACTGGGGATAACTTATGCTAATTATTCAGATAAATTTTAGTAGATAGAGATTGAAGCTGGATTTTTATCCAGTATCATAAGGAGTGTCAGCGAGGAGAAGAAAATATGAGCAAAGCTTTTAAACTGCATTCTGAATTTAAGCCTGCTGGTGATCAACCTACGGCTATAGCTTCACTTTGTGAAGGATTAGACGATGGGCTTGCACATCAAACCCTTTTAGGGGTAACTGGTTCAGGTAAAACTTTTACTATTGCTAATGTGATAGCCAACTTAAATCGGCCTACGATGGTGCTTGCGCCAAATAAAACCTTAGCAGCGCAGCTTTACAGTGAAATGAAAGAATTCTTTCCTGAAAATGCAGTGGAATACTTTGTTTCTTATTACGATTATTATCAGCCAGAAGCCTATGTACCAAGTTCTGACACCTTTATTGAAAAAGATGCTTCTGTTAACGAACATATTGAACAAATGCGTCTGTCTGCCACTAAAGCCCTATTAGAGCGTAAAGACGTGATTGTGGTGTCATCCGTTTCTGCGATTTATGGTTTAGGTGATCCTGATAGCTATTTAAAAATGATGCTTCACCTTACAAACGGCATGATAATCGACCAACGTGCAATTTTGCGTCGTCTCGCTGATCTACAATATACTCGTAATGATCAAGCTTTTCAGCGCGGGACATTTCGTGTCCGTGGTGAAGTGATTGATATCTTTCCTGCTGAATCTGATGATTATGCATTACGTGTTGAGCTCTTTGATGAAGAAGTCGAACGTCTTTCACTGTTTGATCCTTTAACTGGGCAAATTCACTATAATGTGCCTCGTTTTACCGTTTATCCTAAAACGCACTATGTCACTCCCCGCGAGCGTATTCTTGAAGCGATGGAAGAAATCAAAAAAGAACTCGCAGAGAGACGTAAAGTACTTTTAGCTAACGATAAACTTGTTGAAGAGCAACGCGTAACACAGCGTACTCAATTTGATCTCGAAATGATGAATGAGTTGGGGTATTGCTCCGGTATCGAGAACTATTCACGTTATTTATCGGGTAGAGGCCCCGGTGAGCCACCTCCAACCCTGTTTGATTACCTTCCTGCTAACGGTTTATTAGTGATTGATGAATCACACGTTACTATTCCTCAAATTGGTGGAATGTATAAAGGTGACCGCTCGCGTAAAGAAACCTTAGTTGAATATGGCTTCCGTTTACCTTCTGCGCTTGATAACCGTCCATTGCGTTTCGAAGAATTTGAGGCGTTAGCACCACAAACGATTTATGTTTCAGCAACACCAGGTAAATATGAGCTTGAAAAATCAGGTGATGAAATTGTCGAACAAGTTGTAAGACCAACAGGTTTACTTGATCCGATTATTGAAGTGCGACCTGTTACGACACAAGTTGATGATTTGCTTTCTGAAATTCGTATTCGTGCTGAGAAAAATGAACGTGTATTGGTTACCACATTAACAAAACGGATGGCAGAAGATTTAACAGAATATTTAGAAGAGCATGGTGAGCGAGTTCGCTATTTACACTCTGATATCGATACTGTTGAACGTGTTGAAATTATTCGTGATTTGCGCCTTGGTGAGTTTGATGTATTAGTCGGTATCAACTTACTCCGAGAGGGGTTGGATATGCCAGAGGTCTCTTTGGTGGCCATTTTGGATGCAGATAAAGAAGGTTTCTTGCGTTCAGAGCGTTCATTAATTCAGACTATCGGTCGTGCGGCTCGTAACCTTGAAGGTAAAGCAATTTTATATGGCGATAGAATTACGGACTCAATGGCGAAAGCAATTGGTGAAACTGAACGTCGTCGTGAGAAACAGCAACAATTTAACCTTGAACATGGCATTGTACCTAAAGGGTTAAACAAGAAAGTCGGGGATATTCTTAAGATTGGTCAACCTTCTCAAGGTCGTAACAAGAAAGGGCATAAAGCAAAAGATATTCATGAAAATTACCCATTATTATCGACTGCTGAATTGGAAAAAGAGATCCAGCGTTTAGAAGCTGAAATGTACCAACATGCCAAAGATCTTGAGTTTGAAAAAGCCGCAAGTACGCGAGATAAACTACAAGCGTTGCGTGCTCAATTTATTGCGAACTCTTAATAATAGAATTTAAACCAGCACAATAAAGGGATATCTGTATATTTACTCCGGATTATCCCTTTTTCCCTTTTATCTTTCACTTTTTCCCTAGTTTTATATTCCCTTAATGGCGTTCAACTGTTTAAATATCACCACAAACAAGCGTCAATTATTTACAAAGATAAAAAAGATATTAAGGACAGTGAATGAGTGGTTATGTTTATGCAGGGTTTCCCGGCTCTGCAGGGGTCATTATTGGTGTTATTCTTCTTATTTTGCTTTTTAAATGGTTACGCAAATTTGCTGTACAAGATAGTGAATTATCAAAACCATCAACAGCAGGGCAGGAGCCCATTTTATCTGAAGTAGAAAATACAACAGATCAATTATTACCTCATGAATGGGGATTATATGTAGCAGCACCTTACGCTGTGATGAATGAATGGGCATATAACGAGTATGACCAAGGCAAAGATGATGGTGGATTATCTGCAGGCTGGGGAATTAACGATCGTTGGGATTTAGTCTATCAACTGTTTTGGTTACTCACCCAAGGCCATACCAATGATTTTTACCAACTGCGCGATCAGATTTTAGAAGGTAAAGAGGAAGATATTCAATCGTTAAAAAATGATATTTTGCTTTCAGAGTTAACGGAACATGATAAAAACGAGCGTTTATGGCAAATCGATATGATGAGCACTAATCGTATGAATATTCAAAATGTGAAATATCTTATTTGGGATCTCTGCCGTTTTAACAAGCTCTGTTTAGAAGGGTGTCAGCAAGGTTATATTACCCAGCAAGAAGCACAAACATGGTCACTAATGAGTGCCTCAATGTTACGTCGAATTTACGATGGCTGGGAAGATATGTGGAAAAACTTTATTGCGGCGCGTTGGTTTTGGGCGAGTGGCGATCAAGATTGGGTTTCTTCTCATCAAGCTTTTACGGATGTTATACAAAATATTCTTAATGCAGAAGATACGTTGGCAACAGAAGAAAATTGGATAATGGATTTACCGCCATTGGATTTAACATCTTTCTCTCGAACTGTGGCTGGCCTCGGTTTAATGAAAAATGATATGCCAATGACACTTTCTGAAATTGAAGAAACCATCAGCCAACGTATTACGTTAAAACACCTTAATAGTTAATAATACGCTGAAAACCAATAGTAATATTACGTTTTTATCAACAAACAAACCGCATTTTCTGTTTATTACAGATGCGGTTTGTTTTATGAAATTAGGCTGTTAAGTTAGGTGGTTGAATTTTATTTAACGGCTTGAGCTGATGTGTTACGTTGCCCTAATTGCTGCAGTGTTAACTCAATAGCTTTACCTAATAAGTGGCGATCGTGACGATAAGGAATATCTTTGGCTTCCAATTGAGCTTGTACAATTAATCGACCTTTCATCGATTCATATTGTGTTTCAGGGCTAATAATCACCGCATCTATTGTTTGTAAACCAATATAATTCTCCATCATGGCAATTTTATCAGACATCGTCATACTGGCAGCCGCAGGGCTTAATTCTTTGCCTAAATTACCAATGTAAATTGTTGTTGCACTGCTGCGGCGTAATGCTTGTGCAAGCTCTGGCAATAATAACAAAGGCATTAAACTGGTAAAAAAACTACCAGGGCCAATTAAGATAAGATCCGCTTGCTCAATGGCCTCAATGGCTTCTCTTGTCGTTGGTACTTTAGGATAAAGATCAAGTTTTTGTGGGATCTTAGGCAAAATATCAACGTTAACTTCACCATAAATCTCATTACCTTGGTCGTCTATTGCCATTAGGTCAACGGCTTGTTCAGACATAGGAATAAGATGCGCATTGACTCTTAATAATCCACGAATAAGATTAATCGCTTCTAAAGGCCGAACACTTAAGTTATCTAACGCTTTTAGCATTAAATTTCCTAAATTGTGTCCAGCCAGTTCACCTGTACCAGAAAAACGGTATTCAAACATTGCAGAAGCAACAGAAGGCTCAGTAATTAACTGATTAATACAATTGCGCATATCACCCCACGCAATGCCGCCTTCTTCTTGACGAATACGGCCAGTAGAACCGCCATTGTCTGTTGTTGTGACAATACCAGTAAGGCGAGAGCCTAAGTAGGAGAGTGCTGAAAGCACACGTCCAAGGCCATGACCACCACCAAGGGCAACAACACGATCTAAATCACTTAGCGTGCGATTTCGCATATTTGTTCTACTCATCTTTAAAAATTTGCCGCTAATTTATCACAATTAAATTTTAAGCCTATGATCACGACGTGATTTCATCACATTCCTAGTTTAATTTCACTTTTGATAGGCTAATATTTAACCAATGAAAGTGTTTTTGTTTATGTTATTAGCGTGACTAAAGTGTTGTAAGTCGTTGTATTATAAATTATATAGCGAAAACATTATTCGCTTTTTACATAATTAGCAGGTAGAATCCACAATAAATATATAGGTATTAGAAACCTGTGAAAAACAGGTAAAGATAAACTCCTAGCCTTAACGTCTAAGTCGTGTATTGACAAGATATGATGTTCTGGCCGTGACGAAACAAGTCACCAGGGTGCAAGGTAGAAATGCCAGCATCTCCCGATTTGGAAAGGTGTTATTATGCAACAACTCGTTGATGCGTTTTCCCGCAAGTTTTTCTATTTACGTCTTTCAATTACAGACGTGTGTAATTTCCGTTGTACTTATTGCCTACCTAATGGTTATAAGCCTAACGGTCATAAATCATTTCTTTCATTAGATGAAATCAGCAGACTGACACAATCTTTTGCCGCATTAGGGACAGAAAAAATCCGCTTAACGGGTGGTGAACCGACAATGCGCCGCGATTTTACTGATATTATCGCGACAATCAAAGATAATGCCGCAATTAAAAAAATCGCAGTGACAACCAATGGTTATCGTTTATCACGAGATGTTGCACAATGGCGTGACGCGGGTTTGAGTGCGATTAATGTGAGCGTTGATAGTCTCGATCCTCGTCAATTCCACGCTATTACTGGACAAGATAAATTTAGCCAAGTGATGGAAGGTATTGATGCTGCATTTACCGCAGGGTTCGAAAAAGTCAAAGTTAACGTTGTGTTGATGCGCAATGTGAATGATAAAAATCTTCCTGATTTTCTTAATTGGATCAAAGACAGGCCTATTCAGCTGCGCTTTATTGAATTAATGGAAACTGGTGACGGTAGTGATATTTTCAACCGCTTTCATTTGTCTGGTGAAGTTATTCGCCAGCGCTTACTCAATGAAGGTTGGTTACAAATTCCTCGCGCCCGTAGTGACGGGCCTGCTCAAGTATTTACCCACCCTGATTATCAAGGTGAAATTGGTCTGATCATGCCTTATGAGAAAGACTTTTGCCTAACCTGTAACCGTTTACGTGTTTCAGCTATTGGTAATCTCCATCTTTGCCTATTTGGTGAAAATGGTATTCCGTTACGTGACCTACTTGCTGACGATAGTCAACAAGAGGCATTACAACAGCGTATTCAGGGTGGCCTTCTTCATAAACGAGAAACCCATTTTCTTCATCAAGGTGATAGCGGTATTACACCGAACTTATCTGTTATTGGTGGGTAGTTTTTCGCTCTGTTATTTCGTTAATTTCAGGAGTTGTGCATGTCTCAACTAACTCATATTAATGCTGCCGGTGAAGCTCACATGGTAGATGTTAGCGCTAAAGCTGAAACAGTGCGAGAAGCGCGTGCTGAAGCCTTTGTTGAAATGTCAGCAGAAACATTAAGTATGATCACCGAAGGTAAACACCATAAAGGTGATGTATTTGCGACAGCAAGAATTGCAGGTATTCAAGCAGCAAAAAGAACATGGGAATTAATCCCGTTATGTCATCCGCTGTTATTAACTAAAGTTGAAGTGCGTTTAGAAGCACTCACTGAATCTAATCGTGTACGCATTGAATCTGTTTGTCGTTTAACCGGTAAAACAGGGGTTGAGATGGAAGCATTAACTGCGGCATCGGTAGCTGCGTTAACGATTTATGATATGTGTAAAGCGGTTCAAAAAGATATGGTGATAGGGCCTGTACGTTTATTAGAAAAAACAGGTGGCAAATCTGGTCACTTTAAGGTGGAAGCATGATTAAAGTTCTCTTTTTTGCTCAAGTCCGTGAGTTAGTCGGTGTTGATTCTCTTGAATTAGATTGTGAATACCACACAGTAGACGATTTGCGTAAGGCATTAATTACCAAAGGTGAACGTTGGTTACTGGCGTTAGAAGATGGCAAGTTACTCTCGGCAGTAAACCAATCCTTTGTTCAAGGTTCTCACATTATTAATGATGGTGATGAAATCGCCTTTTTCCCACCTGTTACAGGAGGATAAAATGAGCGCATCAACTCGTATTTCAGTACAAACCGAAAATTTTAGTGTTGGTGATGAATACCAATGGCTTTCTGAGTGTGACAGTGATGGCGCAGTTGTGACCTTTACAGGGAAAGTGCGTAATCACAATTTAGGGGATGAAGTAAGTACGCTCACACTTGAACATTATCCAGGTATGACTGAAAAGGCGCTTAATGACATTGTTAATGAAGCACGAGGTCGTTGGCCTTTACAACGAGTCAGTGTTATTCACCGAGTGGGCACATTGAATATTGGTGAAGAAATAGTGTTTGTGGGTGTCACTAGTTCCCATCGTAATAGCGCGTTTGAATCTGCTGAATTTATTATGGATTTCTTAAAAACACGCGCGCCATTTTGGAAAAAAGAAGGGCTCTCTGAAAATAAAAATAGATGGGTCGATGCGCGCCAAAGTGATTATGATTCAGCGGAGCGTTGGGAATAAATCATTACGCTCAATTAATCGCTACATTACTTTACCTAAATTTATTTTGTGATGACATTTCATACGGTTTATTTCATGGAAATGTAAAATCAGTGTGATAAAATTAAATTCTAATGAGTCCATAATGGGCTCTTTACTGAAATAAACGTTATCGTTAAACCTAACGTTATCACTATGATTAAAGGGTAATCATCATGGATCGATTTTCACGTTCAAATGATTCAATCGTACAGCGCACAGGTTCTGGCCTACAAACCTTTATGGCTCAGGTTTATGGTTGGATGACTGTAGGTCTGCTATTAACTGCGTTTGTTGCATTCTACGTTGCATCAAGCGAAGCATTATTATCAATGATTTTCTCAAGCAAGATCGTCTTCTTTGGTCTGATCATTGCTCAATTAGGGTTAGTTTTCGTGTTATCAGGTATGGTCCATAAAATGAGTGGTGCAATGGCAACCTCATTATTTATGCTCTATTCCGTGCTAACGGGTGTGACTATCTCAAGTGTATTACTGCTTTATACTGCATCTTCAATTGCGAGCACATTCTTTATTTGTGCGGCAATGTTTGGTGCATTAAGCATTTACGGTTACACCACTAAGCGTAGCTTAACGGGTATGGGTAGCTTCCTGTTTATGGGGCTTATCGGTATCATTATTGCATCTATCGTTAATATCTTTATGCAAAGCTCAATGATGAGCATGGTTATCTCTTACGCAGGTGTGTTAATTTTCGCAGGTTTAACGGCTTACGACACACAAAAATTAAAAGACATGGGTAATGAGATTAACCAAGAAGATAAAGAAAATATGCGCCGTTACTCAATTATGGGTGCATTAACGCTTTATTTAGATTTCATCAATCTGTTCTTAATGTTACTGCGTATTTTAGGCGATCGTCGTTAATTTTAACGGTATCTGCGGATAAACGTAGTTTAAAAACAGCATAAAAAATAAATCCCATAACTTTATAAGTTGTGGGATTTTTTTTGTGTTTTTGTTAAGAGAATTTTTCTGTTGCACACAATTTAAATAGAATAAAGTTTAATTATCTCGCAACCAAGGTGTAATAGTTAAACCGATTAAAGCGCCTTCAGGACTCAATAAGCGAGTAACTGTTTGTCCCCAAGGTTCAACACGATTATCAACTAACAATTGATAGCCTTTTTGTTTTAAAGTTTGAGTTGCACTATCAATATCCTCCACCTCAAATTCAACCCAGTATTGTGGCACTGGCAGAGAGTCAGCCCATTTATTTTGGCCAAAGCAAGACATAGCTGCCTGCTCTAAAGGCCACAGTGCAAAATGTTGAACGCCTTTTAATTCACTTTCTGATATCGATAAATAGTCACTGTTACCTTCCATTGGTTTTAACGGCAGATTAAGCACATCTTTATAAAATGTTTGGCTTTGTGCATTATCGCAAGTAATTGGGCCAAAACCCGCAACAAAGAGAATGTTAATACCAGAAATAAAAGGAGTCATAAAAGTTCCTCTAAAGTAATTACCATTGTTTTAAACAATCTTCCTTTGAAAAAGATAATACGCAAAGGAGCCTGTGCCTGCTGTAATCACTAATAAAGGCCATAAACTGTGCCATATTACTGTGATATCTGCATTTTTAAGGTAAATCTGTTTTGTAATATCGGTGAAATGACGAATTGGGTTTATCCATGTGGCATGTTGTAGCCAAACTGGCATGTTTTCTACGGGAGAAATATAACCTGATAATAAAACGGCTGGCATCATAAACACAAAAACGCCAATAAAAGCCTGTTGTTGTGTCGAACTTAATGCTGATATTAATAATCCAAAACCCACCAGCGATAAACCATAAATTAGCATGGTAAAGTAAAACAATAATAATGAACCTGAAAAGGGTATTTGATAACAAAATATGCCTATAATCAATACAATAGAGCCTTGAATGGCGGCAACAACCATTGCCGGAACCGCTTTACCCACAAAAATTTGCCATGTTGACAGAGGGGAAACTAGTAGTTGATCCAAGGTACCTTGCTCTCGCTCTCTAGCAACAGAAAGTGAAGTGACTATCATCACGCCAATGGTGATAATCAATGCTACTAATGAGGGCACAATAAACCATTTATAATTTAAATTTGGGTTATACCAATTACGAACAACAAGTTCTGTTTTATTCAGTAAAGACGGTGTATGCCCTGCTAATTCAGTTTGATAATTTTGTACGATTTGTTGTACATAACTAGCTGCAATTTGCGCACTGTTAGAATTTCGTCCATCTAAGATTAATTGCAATTTAACAGGGATTTGGCTTTCTAAATTAGCACTAAAGTTTTGTGGAAACCGAACCAATAAAAGAGCTTTACGATTATCAATGGTCTCTTTTATTTCATGTTCATTTTTCAGTAATAATGTTTGAGAAAATGCACTCGCTTTGGCAATACGTTGGGTTAACTCAATAGATTGTTTACCATTATCCTCATCAAAAATTGCGATAGAGGCATTGGTAACATCTAATGTTGCGGCAAAAGGAAATAAGATCATTTGAAAGATAACAGGCATTATCAAAATAATACGAGTCTGAGGCTCTTGTAATAATGACTGTAGCTCTTTCATTATTAGGGTGAGAAGACGATAAAACATAAATACTCTCCCTTTAATCTAATCGACGTCGTGTTGTTAATGCAGTTAAGCCAATAAAAAATAGGGCAGAAACGATCAGCAACCACATATCTAATATTAATATCAATGGAATATCGCCTGCTAAAAATAGCGTTTGCAAGCTACTGACAAAATAACGTGCAGGAATGAAATAAGTCACCACCTGAATAAAAAATGGCATGCTATCAATTTCAAACACAAAACCCGACAACATAATCGCAGGTAAAAAAGCAGCATTTAGGGCGATCATGGCGGCATTAAATTGATTGCGAGTCAGTGTTGAAATGAGTAATCCCATACCTAAGGCAGTGGCTAAAAAGAGCGAGGTGATCCCCCCTAAAATCCAAAGTGATCCTCGATAAGGTACCCCTAACACAAAGACGGTTACCACCATGCACAGTACCATGACAAAACTGCCTAAAACTTGGTAAGGAATAAGTTTTGAAAGTAAGAGCTCGGTACGTGTGATTTGGGTTGAAAGTAAGGCTTCCATTGTGCCACGTTCCCATTCACGAGCTATTACTAACGAAGTGAGAATTGCGCCGACAACGGTAATAATAATAGTAACGGCACCCGGAATAATATAGTGCTGACTAATTGCCGCAGGGTTAAACCAATAGCGCGGTTCTACTTCAATTAGTGGTGTAGTATCAATCCCCTTGCTGATAGCTTGTTGTTGTAGCCAGATTTGCCAAACCCCTTTGGTATAGGCTTGTACAAAGTTTGCAGTGTTAGGCTCACTGCCATCGGTGATCACCTGAATGGGTGCTTGGGTATCTTGTCGGGTCAGTAATTCAGCAAAGTTCACAGGAATAACCACAATGCCCCGAATTTGTCCTGCTTGCATCTTATCGATCAATAATTGTCGATTATCGCTAATAGTTGCGTTGATATACTGTGAATTGGTAAAAGTGTAAACGAGCTCTTGTGCAGGTTGGCTTTGTTGATTAGTCAAAATGCCAATATTTAACTTACTCGAATCCAAGTTAATACCGTAGCCAAAAATAAACAACAAAGTGAGGGGGATCACAAAAGCGATGAGGGCGCTACTGGGATCACGGGTGATCTGTTTTGTTTCTTTTAAACATAACGCGAACAAACGTCGCCAAGAAAAACGGGCATGAGAGGATTGAGCTGAATTACGCATGTTTTTCGCTCCCTTTATCATTTTCACGTTCAAGTTTTTTATCGTAATCCAACACTAAACCTATAAACGCATCTTCCATTGAAGGTGTTGGATTATCGTCGCTGGCAACCATTTTTTTGAGAGAATCTGGTTCTCCTGCAGCAATAATTTTTCCGCGATAAACTAAACCAATACGATCACAATATTCTGCTTCGTCCATAAAGTGAGTGGTCACCATTACGGTTACTCCTTTATCAACCATGCCATTAATATGTAGCCAAAATTCTCGACGTGTTAAGGGATCTACACCTGATGTGGGTTCATCTAAAAAGAGAATATCGGGTTCATGCATCAATGAGCATGCAAGAGCAAGGCGCTGCTTATAACCTAAAGGTAAGGTTTCAGTGATTTGATTTACCATCGGTTGTAAACCAAAGGCAGTTATCATATCGTTGATTTTATCTCGCTGTTGTTTGCCGTGTAAGCCATAAACACCAGAGAAGAATTTCAAGTTTTGTCCCACTTTAAGGTTGCCATAAAGTGAGAATTTTTGTGCCATATAACCTAAATGTTGGCGAGCTTTACCCGAGCTCTCTTTTAAGTCCATACCTAATACCAGCGCTTTACCGCTGGTGGGAACTAATAAACCACACATCATTTTAAAGGTTGTCGATTTTCCTGCACCATTAGGCCCCAATAACCCAAAAATTTCACCTCGTTTAACTTGAAAATCAACGTGATCGGTTGCCGCAAATTGACCAAACATTTTGGTTAGTTGCTGTGCTTCAATAACGGTTTCATTGGGGGCGGGAGGAATTTGAGGCATAATTTCAGCTAATTCAGATTTATGAGAAGGTCCACCTCCTAATAAATCAATAAAAGCATCTTCAAAGCGCGGTGTTGCTGGAATAAGTTTAGCATCAGGTTTACCCAAGGCATTGAGTAATTCGGATTGATTACTTTGTTTTTTCAATATCAAACGAACCGATTGTCCTTGAATAACACCATCTGTCACTTGGGGTTGAATAATAGCTTGTTGTAATACTTTTCTTCGCTGATGGCCTTCAACATCAAGTAGAAAAGAACGGCCTGCCATTTTCGCTGTTAAGTCTTGTGGAATACCACAATAAAGTAACTCTCCTTTATTAAGTAAGAGAATATTTTTACATTGTTCTGCTTCATCAAGATAAGAGGTACTCCACAGTATCAACATACCATCACTGGCTAAGGCATGTACCATTTGCCAAAGCTCACGGCGTGCAATGGGATCAACGCCGACGCCTGGCTCATCAAGTAGCAAGACTTTAGGGCTACCTAACAAAGTACAAGCTAGCCCCAGTTTCTGTTTCATACCTCCTGAAAGATTACCTGCAAGGCGAGAGGTAAAGCGTGTGAGATCGGTAAAAGAGAGCAATTGTTGATAAACTTTTTTGCGCTCTTCACCGATAACATTTTTTAAATCGGCATAAAGATTAAGGTTTTCTAACACCGTTAAATCTTCATAGAGACCAAATTTTTGAGGCATATAGCCAAGAATAGCTCGGACATCCACGCTTTGTTTTTGCGGATCCATTCCTAAAATACGAATATCACCTGCATCTGGTTTTAATAGCCCAGCAAGCATACGAATTAATGTGGTTTTACCCGCACCATCTGGGCCGACTAAACCTGTGACAGAGCCACCCGTTATGGTGGCTGTTAATGCAGAAACCGCCGGGCATTCTAGACCGGTAAAGCGTTTTTCAACGCCTTGTAGTTCGATAGTGTAATCAGTGTGTTCCATTTCGCCTCCCACTTAATGAGTGGGTGCAAATTTTAAAGTCACGGGCATTCCTTGGCGTAATGCATCGTCAGCATCCGTCACAACAACGCGGAGTCGATAAACTAAGTCAGTTCTTAATTCCGGTGTTTCGACACTCTTTGGCGTAAATTCTGCTGTCGGTGAAATAAAACCGATAGTGCCATGATAAGGCTTATCTTTGCGCCCATCAGTGTAGAGATAGACTTCTCTATTAGGGATTGCTTCACTTAAGTGGGTTTCACTAATATACGCTCTAACCCAAACAGGGTTAGTCAAAGACACTGTAAATACGGGATTACCAGCAGATAAAATAGTGCCTGGTTCAACGGCCCTTGTTAATACTGTACCTTGTGAAGGTGAGACTAACTGTGTGTCTTGAAGGTTTAACTCCGCTTGAGCAACGGCGGCTTTTGCCTGCATAACTTGCCCTTTAGCTGCATCAATATCTTCTTTTCGATAACCATTTTGATATTGATTTAATTTATCTTGGGCTGCTTTTAAGGCCGCGGCTGCTTGATTGCGATTATTTCTCGCGCTATCTAAATCATTGGCTGAAATTACCTTTCGGTTAGCCAAATCTTGCTGGCGTTTATAAAAGTTGTCGGCATATTGCCAAGCTGCTTGTTTTAATGACACGTCAGATTGGGCTTGTGCAATTTCTTCACTGCGATAACCGGCTTCCATTAATGCTAATGCAGCAATAGCACTATCACGCTCACCATAAGCTTTATTTAGTGCATTACGATAGGGGGCATCATCAAGCTTTCCTAACAATTGCCCTTGTTTGACTGGGGCACCTTCATCAACGAGTAATGAATCTAATTTCCCTGCAACACGAAAACTCAGGTTAACAGTACGTATATCGACATTACCATAGAGTACTAATTCAGACTCTTTGTTTTCTTCGTAATAATAGATACCTGCAATAACACCGATAATAATCATTAAGATGATAAAGAAACTGATTTTTTTAGTTTTCATAATAACTCTATTTATGCATGATGTGGGTGAGTATAAATCTCTCTTAATCCATTGAGTAATAACGTAATATGTGTTTTTAAAGTATTAGAGATAATTTGATATTCATTCTTACCAATTCTATCCCATCCTGTTTGTCTTAGAATGGTTTCTCTCACTAAACGAAATGATAGCACTTCTCCTAAAATAGCGTGAGTGTGTAGCATTGTCGTCGGAAGTGTGGGATCTAAACCAATATAGATAGCTAATAATTTATTCACACGAGTTAAAAGTGGTGATAATGCTTGCTGGTGGATAAGGGAATACGCTTCGGTAGGAACAAGCTGTTCTCTTGCCATGATACGACTAATATGAATATTGGCTTTATCAAGTACCAGTTGAGCATATTGTAAAAAGCTATCTGTGATCAGCGTTTGTAGCAATGGTAAATGCTCTGTGGGATTGGGTTGTTCAAGAAATTCGTCAATAATGGCAACGGTTGGTTCAAAATCAAGACGGATAAGATCAGCAATATGTTGTGCAACGGCGAGATACAACCCTTCTTTAGAACCAAAATAATAAGCGATAGCGGCAATATTTTGTTGAGCAGCTTGTGCAATTTGGCGTGTGGTGGCGGCATCAGGGCCATTTTTACCAAAGATCTCACATGCCGCTTCCAATAATTGTCGTTTTGCTAGTTCACCACGAGTCGTCTTCTGATGGGTTTCTGACATAATAGAAGATACCTTACTTAAGTAAAATGTAACAAAACCAATGATATTAAAAACAGCGATAACAAGGAGTATTATATTAGATGATATTGAACAATAGGGAAATTTTGTAATAAATAATCAAATAAAGGTGTTTTGTAATATGTTTTGTAATAAAAAAAAACGCTATCTATTATTGAAAATTATTTTTGTATTCTGAATATAGCAAAAACTGTTAAAATAGGGGTTATTAGGTTAACCTAGCAAGGTTCATTCTCTTTCATCACTGTCTTACCGACTAAATGGTAGTACCTATAGAGTAATAATACCTATAGATTGACAGCATGAAAGCCCGTCATTTTTAATTTCAATCACCGTGTTATACGTTCTGGTTGTAGGAGACTACTGTTTTGACCGATTTTACATCGCTTGGTTTAAGTGAGGCGCTTCTCCGCGCTATTGATGAACAAGGGTATAAAACCCCAACCCCTATTCAACAACAGGCGATTGAGCCGATTTTGGCGGGTAAAGACGTATTAGCCAGTGCGCAAACAGGGACCGGAAAAACGGCGGCGTTTACATTGCCGATCTTGGAAAAGTTAGCTCAATCTGCAGAAAAAACTAAAGGCCGTCAACCAGTTAAAGCGCTAATTTTAACGCCAACCCGTGAACTCGCTGCGCAGATTGCTGAGAATGTGAAAGCTTATAGCCGTTACTTGCCAATCCGTTCACTTGTGGTTTTTGGTGGTGTGAGTATTAACCCACAAATGATGAAATTGCGCGGTGGTGTTGATGTATTGATAGCAACGCCAGGACGTTTACTCGACCTTGAACATCAAAATGCGGTTGATCTTTCTCATGTTGAAGTCTTAGTGCTTGATGAAGCTGATCGTATGTTAGATATGGGCTTTATTCATGATATTCGCCGTGTGATCAATAAATTACCTAAAAAACGTCAAAATTTATTGTTCTCTGCAACATTCTCTAAAGAGATCACAGGACTTGCCAACTCGCTGTTAAATAATCCTGTGAGTATTTCTGTTGCACCAAAAAATTCAGCAGCTGAATCTGTTGATCAATATGTCCATTTAGTGGATAAAAAACGTAAAACAGAGTTGTTGTCACATTTAATTGGCTTAGAAAACTGGTCACAAGTGCTTATTTTTACACGTACAAAGCACGGTGCGAATAAACTTGCTGAACATTTAAATGCCGATGGTATTAAATCAGCCGCTATTCATGGCAATAAAAGTCAAGGTGCGAGAACTCGTGCTTTAGCTGACTTTAAAGATGGTAAATTAAAAGCATTAGTTGCAACAGATATTGCAGCTCGTGGTCTTGATATCGACCAACTGCCTTATGTCGTCAATTTTGAATTACCGCAAGTGGCAGAAGATTATGTTCACCGTATTGGTAGAACTGGTCGCGCTGCTGCAACGGGTAAGGCTATTTCACTGGTTTGTGTTGATGAACATGGTTTATTAGCTGATATCGAGCGTCTATTAAAACGTGAAATTCCACGTTTAGCGTTAGATGGTTACGATCCTGACCCTTCAATTAAAGCCGCGCCTTTGCATAAAAAACCAAAAAATAATGCCCCGCGTAGAAGTGGTGGTCGTGCAGATATTCGTGGTAAAGACAATCGCAACAATAGTCGTAAAGACAGCGATAGTGAAGGTAAAGAGTCTGGACGCAATAAAAGTAAAGAAAACTACCGTAATAAAGATGGTTCACGTACTGGTAAATTAGGGCCTCGTCGTTCACGTAAAAGTGATGAAGCTAGTGATAATCAAAACCCTTGGTCAAAAGCTAGAAAAGAGTTTTGAGGTTAAAAAGTGCGAGTTCTATTAGCGCCAATGGAGGGGGTTTTAGACCCCCTTGTGAGAGAGTTACTCACCTCGATTAACGATTACGATCTCTGTATTACAGAGTTTGTACGAGTTGTAGATTCATTACTGCCAACGAAAGCTTTTTATCGCTTATGTCCTGAATTGCAGACAGAAAGTCGCACTAAAAGTGGAACACTGGTGCGAGTGCAATTATTAGGACAACACCCACAATGGTTGGCTGAAAATGCTTTTAGAGCTGTTTCTTTAGGCTCTTGGGGTGTTGATTTAAACTGTGGTTGCCCTTCAAAAACGGTTAATGGTAGTGGTGGTGGTGCTTCACTTTTAAAACAGCCAGAAACTATTTATCAAGCGACAAAAGCAATGCGTAATGCAGTACCTTTAGAATTGCCCGTATCAGTAAAAGTCAGACTTGGTTGGGATTCTTCTGCATATAGTTATGAAATTGCTGATGCCGTAGCACAAGGTGGTGCAACAGAAATCATAGTACATGGCAGAACAAAAGAAGATGGCTATAATGCTGAAAAAATCAATTGGCAGGCCATTGGTGATATTCGCCAAAGGCTCTCAATACCTGTGATTGCCAATGGTGAAATTTGGAACCGTGAAGATGCATTGGCCTGTTTAGCCACAACAGGTTGTGATGCGATAATGATTGGCCGTGGTGCAATGAATACACCTAACTTAAGCCGTGTTGTTAAAGGCATAGAGACAAGGATGCCTTGGTCTGAGGTGATTGAATTATTAAAGCGCTATGTTCGTTTAGAAAAGCGTGGTGATACGACAATTTATCATGCATCACGCATTAAACAGTGGTTTAGTTATTTACGCAAAGAGTATCCAGAAGCTGATGAGTTATTTAGACAAATTAGAACATTAAAAACGTCGCCAGAAATTGCAGTGGCAATAGAGGCTCTGTAGTTTAAAAATAATCTTATCCAATAAAAAATAGTGCTAATTAATCAGCGCTATTTTTTTATTCATTAAGAAACAATCCATCTATTTATCCTAAATATTGTGTAATTTATTTCTAATAATTGGAAAAAATCACTTTTTCGACTTACACTCAATAAGTGACATTTTTTAGGTATGTTGTTTATATCATGACTATTTTAGGGGGAAATATGGGAATTCTTGCTTGGATTATCTTTGGTTTAATCGCAGGTATTTTGGCGAAATTCTTAATGCCAGGCTCTTATGATATTGGTCTGATATGGACTTGTATTCTTGGTATTGTAGGTGCGGTTGTCGGTGGTGCAATTAGTAGCTTCTTTGGCAAAGGTAAAGTGGATGGATTTAATTTCGGTAGCTTTGTTGTCGCTGTGATTGGTGCCATTGTAGTGCTCTATCTTGCAAAAATATTTGCAAGTTAATGCCTTCACACCAAATAGATATTGATAATAAACCCGCGTAATGCGGGTTTACTTTTTAAAGCGAGGATTGATTAAATCAGCATTCACAGGGAAGGGCACTTTCAGCACCCCATTGCGCCCAAGAGCCGTCATAAAGTGCGATGGATTGGCAACCTAATACGGTTAATGCTAAAAATAAAATTGCTGCAGTCATACCTGAGCCACAAGTAACAATAATGGGTTGTGATAAATCAACACCGGCCTGTTCAAATATTTGCTTTAATTCAGTTTTATCTTTTAATTGCCCATCTATAACTAATTCATTCCAAGGCACATTTTTACTGCCGGGGATATGTCCACTGCGCAAACCTGGGCGGGGTTCTGGTGCTCTACCATAAAAGCGATCTGCAGAACGTGCATCAACCATCTGTTTTTGCTTTGTCGCTAGATTATCAAGAAGTTGTTGTTTATTGGCATAACGCTGGGCGTGACGTTCAACTACAAATGGAGATTGTGCTGGTGTCTTGATAGCATCACCTTGTTCTATAGCAAATCCAGCATCAACCCATGCTTGCAGACCGCCAGCAAGAATGCGCACATTATGACAACCTAGAGTTGTTAATGTCCACCAACCTCTAGGTGCGGAAAATAAGTTGCCTTGATCGTAAAGAATAACAGTTGTGGTATTAGAGATACCTAATTGCGTTAGCGTTTCTGAAAAGAGCGCATCAGATGGCAACATATGTGGCAATGTTGTCGTTTTATCTGCGATTTCATCGAGATTAAAAAAATGAGCATGTGGAATATGACGTTCAAGGTAAAGTGCTTGATAGTCAATCTGTTGAGTTGGCATAGGTGCGCTGACATCAAGGATCACAACATCAGTATTATGTTGATGTTCAAATAGCCATTTGGGTGTAACAAAGTAATCGTATTCCACGGTGCGACCTCATTTATTTAGCAGAAGGTGAGCTGTCTGGGATAGCTGGAAATTGCTGTGCAGGTGATGTTTCAGGTTGAGTTTGTTCTGTTTCTATGGGGGTTGTGGAGCGTGTATAGATATTTAAGCCCGCAAGGAAAACACCACCGATAGAACCGAAGGCAAGTAGTGCGATTATAACAATAATTATTTTTTTCATAATGTTCATTTGCAGATGAATGTTGCGCAAAAGTATATCTAGATATGAAGTTGAAACAAGTGCTAAGTCAGTTTAATCGACAAATGATAGTGGTTAAAAAAGAGATGAATAGATAAATAAACAGGCTATTTATTTTTTATAAATAGCCTGAGTAAAGTTGGTGTTGGCGTTAATTATTTCAATCAAAGGTTACAGTCAATGATAAGAAAAAACCCCTTAAACTCAGGAGTAAATGAGTTTAAGGGCAAGGGGTAACACAACTTAATTAGGAATATAAAAACCAGAATGTCATTGCTAAGTTCACAATAGCTGCGACAGCCATAGGAATGGCAGTACGTTTAACTATTTGGAATGGTGAGACATTTGCAATACCTGCAATGGCAACAATGGCGGCGGTAATTGGTGAAACAGTACGACCAAAGCTAGTCATTATTTGCATTGGTAAAATTAAGGTAATGACATCTACTTTTAAGAAAGCGGCAATTTTTGGTGTTAAAGCTGCAAATGAAAAGAATGCTGCATTACCAGATCCCATTAAAAAGGCCGCTAATGCAAGAATGGCACTCATTACAATGATCATTGCGGCAATGCCGAAACCTGCATCTTGAGCAGAACTAATTAGCGTATCGACGGCACCACTTTTAAGTAAACCATTAGCAAAGAACTCACCAGACACAATTAATGAGACCACTAAGACAAATTGCTTACCCATCCCTTCAAAGAACAGCATAAAGCTATTCATCACTGCTTTTGCATCACGTAAGCGAACATATTCGAAAAGAAGTGCAATTACGGTACTAATAATCATTGCCGTGGTAACTTCTAATTTAATATAAGGGTGTAGCAAAGGACTGAAACCGATAATCAGAATTAAAGGGATCACTGGTAATAGAGCATAAGACAGTGGAATTTTATTACCTTCTTCTTTTACAACATCAATGGTTGTTGGGTCAAAAACAAATCCTTCACGTTTATCCCACCAGCGTTGAATAAAAAAGTGAGTGATAGCAACCGCAATAATAATAGGAATAGTAATGGGTAACTGGTGCTGAACAAAATAGACGGCAGGTTCAATATCCGCTGTTTTTGCAGCCATAATCACATTACCAGAGCCAGGACCATGGTCGATAAACTGGCAACACCCAATAACGGCTAAAGCGGAAAGTGGACTAATACCAGAACGAATTAATATCGGATACATAGTGACCATTAACAGCATACCTAAACCAGCATGGCTAGGAATAAAAATAACCAAGATTTGGGTGACTAGAAATGAAATCACTAATAATAAGTAAGGTGATTTTATGGCTTTTAATGGTTTTTCAAAAATCGCAAATAAAGCACGGCTTGCGCCTACGTGTTCCATATAACGAGAGAAACCCGCAATAGCCATTAACGTTAAACCAAGGCCAGCAAGACGAGAACTCATAATATCCGTGAAAATTTGAAAGACATCAAAATACTTAAATTGAGTTGTCTTATTTTCAGGTAATAACGGATTAAGGTCGAGAGAAGCAGTTAGGAGCAATAACAACAAGCCCCCGAGTAATAATACTGGTTGAGGTTTATAACCTCGCGCCAGTAAATAAACCACCAACGCAGTTACCAGCGCGGCAATGATTAAACCTGTCATAGAGAATTCCCCGGTAATGATGCAATATTTTTTGTTATTGGTTTAATGCTGAAAAAGCTTGTGTAATATCTGCAATAAGATCATCCGTTGCTTCAAGGCCAACATGTAAACGGACAAAAGGACCATGACCTTCACGCCAATTAGATGCTGTTCTTGCGCCAACGACATTGGCGGGTAATGCAAGGCTTTCAAATCCGCCCCAAGATGCACCAATACCAAATAGTTCAAGTGCATCAATAAATTGCTCTGATTGTTTTGCGGTAAACTCTTGTTTAAATTCAATGGTTAATAGACCATTGCTGCCTTTGCAGTCACGTTTCCATAAATCATGACGAGGGTGATTAGGTAATTCAGGGAACCATACTTTTTCAACTTCAGGACGAGTTTCTAGCCACTGTGCGATAGTCAAAGCTGATTTACCATGAGCAGCAATACGTTGACCTAATGTTCTCATTCCGCGAAGTACGAGTGCTGCATCATCAGGGCTACTGGCTTGGCCTAATGCTTCAGGTAATGCACCAATTTTTTCCCATGCTTTTTCATTCGCAACCATAATGCCCATCATCACATCAGAGTGACCGCACAAATATTTAGTTGCTGCAATAACAGAGACATCAGCGCCTAATTCTAGCGGGTTATAAAGCCACGCAGAGCCCCATGTATTATCAACACCGACAGGAATATTCCTTTCATGAGCAATACGGCAGATCTCAGGTAAATCGAGCATTTCATAAAGAAGTGATCCTGGTGATTCTACAAAAATAAGCTGTGTATTTTGTTGAATTTTTTGCTCAAAATCTGAACCATCTGTTTTAAAGAAGCTATAAGCAATGTTATTGGGTTCAAGGAAAGCCGATGCGATTTTACGCACAGGTTCATAAACAGAATCTGCAAATAAAACATGTCCACCACTGCGCGCATATCCCATGATGGTTACAGCGATAGCTGCCAATCCAGTAGGGAATAACTGTGCACGATGGCCGCCTTCTAATTCAGTTACTAATGCTTCTAATGCAAAAGCGGTTTCGGTGCCACGAGCGCCATAACTTAATACACGTTCTGTTGCACGACGATCACGCACATCGCGCCAGCTTTTTATTGAGTCAAAAACAATAGTGCTGGCTCTCATAACTGGTGGATTAATGGGGCCAGAAGTTTTAATTTCTTGACGTCCGCTGTGTATCAATTTTGTTTGTTTATTTTGTTTCATTATTAATATCTCCGAATATAGAAATAGAGTTCCCCGGTAATTAAATAAAATGATTAATTACTGTTCGCGCTTATTTTGTTTCTATTATTTATAACAAACTTATTTATTTTTAAAATAGCTATTTTCTAAAAATGATGATCTTCCTCTAACTTTTTAGCATTAATTATTCTAATTAAATCTTAAATGTTATTTAAGATTCAAAAGTTATAACTAATAAATAAAGAGTTATTTATAACGCATTGAATTAGTGTTATTTTTTAATTGATAAGAAATATTTGAAATTAGATTAAAATTATCAAAGTGTTTTTTTTGAGATTATATTGCATAAATAAAATAACAATCTAACAAGTCGTTTGATTAAAAAAACGATTTTTTTATTATTTTTTTAACAGGGGAAATAATTATGGGAACCAGCGTTTTTGATTCAGTTTTATTAAAGAATTTATGGTCAACAGAAGAGATGAGAACTATTTTTTCTGATAAAACAAGAATGCAAAATTGGCTTGATTATGAAGCGGCATTAGCTATTGAACAAGCTGAATTAGGTTTGATCCCGAAAGAGGCGGCAAAAGTTATTGCAGACACCGCGAAACTTGAAAAGCTCGATATGGATTATGTATTAGAACAAGTGCGTCTTACTCGCCATCCATTAGTGCCAACAATCCGTGGTTTAGAACATGCTTGTCCAGAACATTATGGGGAATATGTTCATTTTGGTCCAACTACACAAGATGTAATTGATACTGGCCTTGTATTACAACTAAAAGATGCTCATCATACTTTTTTACGTGATATCAAAGTATTAGGTCGTGCATTGCTTTCATTAAGTGAACAACATCGCAACACACCAATGGTTGGGCGTACATTAGCATTACAAGCTCTGCCAATTACATTTGGTCATAAAACTGCAATTTGGTTAACAGAATTAGCACGTCATTATCAACGTCTTAAAGAGATCGAGCCTCGCTTATTTGTGGGTAGTGTGGTCGGTGCTGTGGGGACAAAAGCCTCTTTAAGCGATAAAGCTGATGAATTAGAAGCCCGTGTATTACAACGCTTAGGTTTAGGTGTACCTGAAATTTCATGGCAACCTGCGCGTGATAGATTCAGTGAATATGGCATGTTAATCGGCTTAATTAGCGGTACGCTAGGTAAAATTGCCAATGAAATCCTACTATTAGCGCATAACGAAATTGATGAATTATCTGAGCCGTTTAGTAAAGGACAGGTAGGCTCTTCGACTATGCCACATAAACGTAATCCTGCCATTGTGGAAAATGCGGCTTGTGTAAGTAATACCCTAAAAGCCAATCTGTCTGTATTAACGGATATGATGAAACATCAACATGAGCGTGATGGCGCAATTTGGAAAATGGAATGGAAAATCATGCCAGAAATGTGCCTGATGCTGTCTGTTATCTTCGATAATATGAAAACAGTATTAGGTGGATTAAATGTGCATGTAGAAAAAATGCGCGAAAATATGGATATTTTGGGTGGCTTTATGTTGGCAGAGCGTGTGATGTTTGCACTATCTGATAAAGCAGGTAAACAAACTGCACATGAAATTGTGTATGAAGCATCAATGTCAGGGCAAGAAGAAGGTATAACTTTTGTTGAAGCAATTAATCGTGATACCCGTATTCGTGATCACATTACTCAAGAAGAGCTTGATGCACTTTTAGATCCAACAACTTATGTAGGAAATGCACCAGCCCAAGTTGATCGTGTTGTTGCTCAAACTAAAGCCTCTGGCTGGCTAAATGACTAAGTGACTTAATTACATCTAACCTTCTTATTATCTAAAAGCCGGTGAAATGCTGGCTTTTTCTTATCTATTTCGAGGTGTTTATGACATTGAGTCAGCAATTAGCCCAATTTATTACCACAACCACATTTTCTGATTTACCTGCTCAAGTTGTAGAGCGCGCTAAAATTCATTTATTAGATACATTAGGCGTTGCACTTGCGGGTAGTGCGCAACAAAGTGCGATCCAAAGTCGTCAGGGCATTACTTTTTTACCTGATAGCCAAGGCACTATTCCAATTTGGGGCAGTTCACTCACAACAAGTACAACAGTTGCTGCATTGACAAATGGTATTGCATCACATGCATTAGATTTTGATGATACGCATACCGATTCTATTGCACATGGCAGCGCGGTATTAACGCCGATTGCTTTTGCATTAGGTGAGTCTATCGGCGCATCATCACAAGATATTTTAACGGCGTGGGTGATTGGTTGGGAAGTTGCAGCAAGAGTAGGACTGGCTAGCCATAGTGGATTTCATCAGCGTGGTTTTCATGCCACCGCGATTGCTGGTATTTTTGGGGCAACAGCTTGTGCAGCCTCACTATTAAAATTAACACCTGAACAAACTGTGAATGCATTAGGATTAACAGGAAGCCAAGCAGGAGGTGTGGCGGAATACCTTGCTAACAGTTCCTCTTCTAAATGCTTTCATGCGGGATGGGCTGCGCAATCAGGTATTATTGCTGCATCATTGGCAAAAGGTGGAATGACGGGCCCTGAAACGATATTTGAAGGTCGCTATAGCCTTTATCAAACCCATGGTATTCGAGAGCAAGCACAACCCGAACAAGTAGCCTTAGGATTAGGTGAAAAATGGGAATTTTTAAATGTTTCTATTAAGCCTTATCCTGTGTGTCATTTTGCTCATGCCACTATTGATTGTGGCCGTAATTTGCTGAAAAAAGGGATCACGGCTGATGATATTGAAAGCGTGGAGTGCGTGGTTGATCCTGTCGCAGCCGCTTTAATTTGCGAGCCACTTGAAACAAAATGGGCGCCTAAAACAGCTTATGGGGCAAAATTTAGTTTGCCGTGGCTATTTGCAGTCGGATTTTTAGACAATGCGTTAACATTATCATCGTTATCTTTAGAAAATTTACAACGTGAAGATATTCAAAGGTTAGCGAAAAAAGTGAGTTATCGCTATCCCGAAAAAGGCGAGATTCCATTCCCTACGTATTTTCCAGGATTAATTTTCGTGGCATTAAAGAATGGTGAGATGATCACAGAGAGGTTAGATATTCAATATGGTAACCCACAAAATCCAATGACTGACAAAGATGTTATCAGCAAATTTTACGATAATGCCTCACTAGTAATAGAGGATAAACAATCGGCTCAACTCGTTGAAAAAGTATTGAATTTTGAAAAGCACACTCTTTCTGAGATAACACAATTATTGCGTATTGAAGAAGCGGCCCATTAAGTTAAACATAATGTCAATAAGATGATGATATGAAGGATTGGTTTGAGCTACCAATCCTTTTTTATTGCCTTGCGCACATAAATTCAGATGTACAAACAATCTTCTCACCAATACGAACAACACCAGAAAAACTAACAATAGTACGGCGCTGACGACGAAATTCGATTTCAATAAGTAGTTGATCGCCTGCTTTTACTGCATCATAAAAACGTGCATTTTTTATACTGGCAAAATAACATTGCTGACCTTCTTCCATGGGAGAAAGATAGTAATGTGCAAGAACTCCAGCGGCTTGAGCCATGCTTTCAAGGAGCAGTAAGGGAGGGTAAAATTCACCAAAAACAACTGTGTCATTGGTGGTGATATTTTTAATTGCGATTAATTTACCACTAGCAAGTTCAGCTGGTTCAGAAATAACGCCATCAATTAATAAGAATGGATAACGATGAGGTAAGATTTCCATTATTTCACTGACGGAAATGGGCATACATTCTCTCCTCGTTATGGTGATAGAGTAAACACGATTTTGCAACAATGGTGGCTATTATTTCATTCTTATTCAATGTCGTACAGTGTTGGTCTGCATTTAAGGATGAGAAACTTTAATTAAACAGATAACAAAGACCAGAATAGAGAAAAATCTAGTCTTTGTTATTTCTAAATAAGAATAGCTTATTAATCAAGGTGAGCAATAATTTGGCGTAGATCGTTCATTGCAGCTTCATTTAGAGGCTCTTGCGGTAAAATAGGTGAGCCCACATCAAAACCTTGAATATTTAAAGAGGCTTTAATACATGATGCTAACGAATATTTAGTAAAGGCTTCGTTGATTTGCCACATCTCTTTTTGTTTTGCTAATGCTGTATCAAAATCACCTTTGGTGGCTAATTCATAAAGTTCGACACACTGTTTTGGTAATACGCAAGCAGGGCCTGCCATCCAACCTACACCACCAAGTTTTAATACTAACAATGGAATATGTGCAGAAGCACTGAAGATTTTAACGCGTTCACCAAATGTATTGATCATGGTGAGTAAGCGACCTGTATTGCTTGATGCATCTTTAATATATTCAATATTCGAGATATAGCTAAGTTCATTGAATAAAGAGATAGGAAGAACATCACCCAAAAGTCCAGGATTGGTATAAATAGTCATGGATTTTTCAGGAAATGCTTCAGCGATAGTTTGGAAATAACCTGCTTGTGCGGTTTCACTTAACGGGTACATTTTTTGTGAAATCAGCACCATGCCATCTACACCTAATTGGGCGTATTGTTCAGCTTGATGACAAGCATCTGCGGTTGAAAATCCAGCAACACCTGCAATAACAGGCACTCGCCCCGCAGTTTGATCAACCGTGATACGCACAATTTCATTACGTTGGGCTTGAGAGAGATAAGCGTATTCACCAGTGCTACCTAACGGGCTTAAACCATGAACGCCACACGAGATCAAATGTTCGATCAAACGACGTAATGAAGATTCAAGAATGGTGCCTTTAGTTTGATTAACAGGGGAAACAAGGTAAGGAAAAATACCATGGAATTGAGTCATAATCGGTGTCCTGGTTTATGGTTTTAATATTTTATTGCTTTGGTTATTAACACTGTTTAAGGGCTTTAAAATCTCTATTCTTGTTGAAGTGTAATATCAGCATGATTAATCACTTCATTTTGTTCATTTTTTAATGAATCAAACAGTATTTGTGCTGCTTTTCCTGGGCTATTGGCATTGAGATACAGGTTATAACTAATTGCTGGTAAAGGAGGTAAGCCTTCTTTTTCGCCTAAAATACGCAAGTCGTCACCTGAAAGCTCAATTGAACGCGCCATAATACCTAATCCCGCACGTACGGCGGCTCTTGCACCTGAAAGCGTTGTAGCAATATAAGCGATTCGCCAACGAATACCTTGTTGATCAAGGTGATTTATCATCATATCGCGGTATGTACTGGGTTCATCTAATACGACTAATGGCAAAGGTTCATCAAGATCAAATCGGAAGTGTTTTCCGCAATACCATAAGGAAGGGGAAACACGCAGTACAATTTTGGGATAACCCACATGTTCTTCGGTAGAAATGGCTAAATCAAGCTCGTTATTTTCTAACATCGACATTAAAAACGGACTACGTTTAACAATGATTTCCATAATAAGACGGGGATACGCCCCTGAAAAACGCGCAAGTAGTTCCGGTAAAATTGTGTTTGCCGTATCATCGGGGGAGCCAATTTTTAAGATCCCATCAATTTCTTCATGCATCAATGAAAGACAAGCTTCGTCATTTAGGCGCAAAATACGGCGAGCATAATTAAGTAGTTGTGTACCCGCTTCTGTCAGTGTTTTATTTCGACCTTGGCGAGCAAACAGATCTTTGCCTATCAACGATTCAAGGCGTTGCATTTGCTGGCTTACTGCAGATTGAGTGCGGCAAACCGATTCAGCGGCTGCGGCAAAGGTATTCCCATCGACAACAGCAACAAAGGTTCGGAGTAAATCAAGTTCTAAGTTAAAAATAGGGCGCTTTGTAGAGGTCATTATGGTGTCTCTTAACTGGTGTTGTTGTATTTAATCAAACAAAAAATACTATTTTTTATAAGGCTATTTTTAGAAGTTACGTAATCAATACTCATACTATGAAGAGTTGGATTAATAATCTATAACAAAGCTCAATAATTTCGAGGCGTTATCCATTCTTTGATGAAAGAAGAGAGCAAATGAAGGTAACTACTGATTTTTATACAGTGTTATGAGACAATAGCGCCCTTCTTAAAATCAGTCACAGAGTAGTTATGTCTCTTTCTCAATCAGTCAAAAATCAAATAAGTCAGTGGTATAAAGCCCTACCAGAGCATATTGAAGGGTTTATTCCGCGTGCGCCACAGCGTGAAATGATAGCTGAAGTGGCTAAGACTTTTTCTGATGAAATGGGACGACATCTAGTGATTGAAGCTCCAACTGGGGTAGGTAAAACACTTTCTTATCTTATTCCAGGTATTGCTATTAGCCGCGATGAAAAAAAACCGCTGATTATCAGTACGGCCAATGTGGCACTGCAAGATCAGATTTTTAGCAAAGATCTCCCATTACTTAAAAAAATCATCCCAGATCTCACGTTCACGGGGGCTTTTGGCCGTGGGCGCTATTTATGTCCACGTAATTTAGACGCGATTTGTGCAACAGAAGGTGAACAAATCGACTTAATGTTTTTGCTTGAGGATAAAGTGGATCTGGCGACTAGTGCAGAAAGAGAAATTTGCCAAGAGCTAAAAAATGATTTTACCAGTTTCGGTTGGGATGGTTTGCGTGATCACCATAAACGGGCATTAACAGACAGCTTATGGCGCAAAATTAGCACCGATAAAATGAACTGTTTAGGACGTAATTGCCAATATTATCATCGCTGCCCTTTTTTTATTGCACGCCGTGAAATTGATGAAGTAGATGTGGTTATTACCAATCACGCTTTAGTGATGGCAGCAATGGAAAGTGAATCAGTATTACCTGATGCAAAAAATCTGCTATTAGTATTGGATGAAGGTCATCATATTCCTGATGTTGCGCGAGATGCGCTTGAAGTTGAAGGGGAAATAACCTTAGCTACCCTTAATAATCAGCTGGATAATATTACTCGTCATGTTAGTCAATATTTAGCGCAATTTATTCCTGTAAGACCACCTAAATTGGCTGACCCTATTCGTTTTGATGCTCATATTGCTAAGTTACGTGAGGCTTATCAAGAGGTTGATACATTTACGCGTGCGTTATTACCAGAACGTAGTGAACAAGATGAATATCTCTTTCCATTAGGCGAATTACCTGAACAACTTCTGTTAAGTTGCCAGACATTATTTAAGCTAACGGATGGTTTAAAAATGCTGGGTGAAGCCATGTTAAATGATTTAACAGAGCGTACAGCAAAAGAAGATGTTGTGCGTTTACATAGTGCCATTTTAACGACCAGTAGAATGGTCGGTTATTTAGAGAATATGGCAAAATTGTGGCGCTTAGCCACATTAGAGCAAACCTCAAAAGCGCCTGTATCGAAATGGCTCACTCGCCGTTACGATAAAAAGCAGTCTCATCTTTATTTTCATTGCGCAGGTATTCGAGTCAGCGAACAGCTGACACAATTGTTATGGAAAAATATCCCACATGTGGTTATCACATCTGCAACGTTACGCTCATTAAATAGCTATTCTCGCATTCAAGAGCTAACAGGATTAAGTGAGCATTTTGATGATCGCTTTATTACGTTATCTTCACCTTTTGAACATAAAGATCAAGGTAGATTAGTTATTCCTAAAATGCGCTATGAACCGACCATGAGCCATGAGCGCGAACATTTAAAAGAGATGGCGCGTTATTTTCGTCAAAGCATGGAAGAGAATAACCATCGAGGACAATTGGTTCTATTTAGTAGCCAACGGGCAATGGAAGGCTTTTTAGAAGAAGTGAAAGACTTACGTTTATGCTTATTGGTACAAGGGGATCAGCCTCGTTATAGATTGGTAGAAACACATTGTAAGCGCATTGATGCAGGTGATAATAGTGTATTGATAGGTTTGCAATCATTTGCCGAAGGACTCGACTTAAAAGGCGATTATTTAACGCAGGTGCATATTCATAAAATTGCTTTTCCACCCGTGACTGATCCGGTGATTGTGACAGAGGGGGAATGGCTTAAATCGCTGAAACGCTATCCTTTTGAAGTGCAGAGCTTGCCAAGTGCATCGTTTAATTTAATTCAGCAAGTTGGGCGTCTTATCCGTAGCCATCATTGCCACGGTGAAATTATCATTTATGACAGACGCTTGCTAACAAAAAATTATGGTTCGCGTTTATTAACAGCATTACCTGTTTTCCCTATTTATCAACCTGAGATGCCTAAAGAGAAATAATTTTTTATTACTTTATAGAACTCTCATTTTTATTAGTGATTTATGCTTCCATAACTTGTTTTTATCTGGTTATTAACGCGTTATCAATAAATAGAGGCTATTTACTATAACTTTTTATTTTTAATAAAAGTGAGGTTGTATTTTTTTATTAAAAAACACATCTCACTTTATAGTTAAAATTACTTAATAATTTCCTTGTTTTTTTAGGTGTTAATGTATCTAATATTATTAACTTGTATTTTTTATGAATCTTATTAATATTTAAAAAATAAAAATACACTATGTTTAAAATATAATAATTAATTCACATAAATTAATATAATTATAACAAAATAAATATTCATATAATAAAATGCTTATTTTTATTTATTTAGAAAAAGTGTATACTTTATTTAGATATTATTAATGTGATATTTTTTTAATTATATATTTTTTTATTTCATTTTATGAAATGAACCTTTTTTATTTAGTTTAGATAAACGCTCAATAAATTTATAAAAAATAACAATGCATTTAATTTATTGATTTTTAATTGTTTTTTTATTTTTATTCATTGGTTTTTTCATCTGTTTTTATAGGGTTTTTTTTGTGCTTTTATTTTTATTTTGATATGTATCAATAAAATTAATTATATTTAATTAATAAGGTTGAAAGCTGTTTTTTTTAAATCCCCTTTCAGTACAATATCTCTCATAAACACCCTATCACTTATTGAATTAAAAAAATCTCTCCTGATTTTCTTAAATGAAACGATGATTGCTGATAGGGTGTTTTTTACATAAATAATTCATTTTATATTAACTCAATACTTATTTTAAGTATTGGTTTTTATTAATTAAATAATACAAATATTTTTAACAAAAATAAAATTCAACTCTTTATATATTGTTGCCTTTAATAGGTAATTTTATTCATATATTAAAGCAGGAGCATTGTAAAAAATGAAATTTCTTCTTCCTACAAAAGAAGAAAGTGACGAGAAATTATTATCTCGACGTTCTTTCTTTTCATTTGCTGGAAAGGTAAGTCTTGCCGCTGGGGTAACCGCTGTCACAGCGGGATGTGATGGCAATATTTCTGGTGGTACAGGTTGGGTTCCTGAGCAATATAATGCTAAAGGTACTTTCCCCGTCCAAGTAAGGGGCCGTATTCCTATTGATCCTAACAATGTCGCCATTTGCCGTGATGACAAAAAATGTATTTTATGCGGCCAATGCGTTGAAGTGTGTGAAAAAGTACAAACCGTAATGGGAAACTATGATTTACCATTAATTGATAGTGTTCCTTGTATCGATTGTGGTCAATGTACTCTTTGGTGCCCAACGGGGGCAATAACAGAAGTTGACGACACAGATAAAGTTATTAGAGCGTTGTTAGATCCGACTTTGCATGTTGTTGTACAAACCGCGCCAGCTACAAGAGTTGCATTAGGTGAAGAGTTTGGAATGCAGCCTGGTGAGGACATTGAGTTACTTCAAGTAGCGGCACTTAGAAAGTTAGGTTTTGATAAAGTTTTTGATACTAACTTTTCTGCTGATTTAACCATTATGGAAGAAGCCACAGAATTACTGCAAAGAATTCAAAATAATGGTGTATTGCCTCAATTCACTTCTTGTTCTCCAGGTTGGGTGAAATTTTGTGAAATGTTTTATCCAGAATTAATTCCTAATCTCTCTTCTGCAAAGTCACCAATGACAATGCTTGGTTCGATGATAAAAACATATTACGCCAAAGAGCAAGATATCGATCCTAGTAAAATTGTTTCTGTTGCCATTATGCCGTGTACTGCTAAAAAATCAGAAGCGGCTCGTCCCGAAATGAATGGTGCAAGTGTGTTATGGGAAAAGCCCGATCTTCGTGATGTTGATATCGTTCTAACAACAAGAGAGCTCGCAAGATTAATCAAAAGTCACAATATCGATTTAACCTCACTTCAGCCCGCAAATTATGACCGTTTGATGTCTGAATATAGCGGTGCTGGCGCTATTTTTGGTGTCACTGGCGGTGTTATGGAAGCCGCAGTGAGAACCAGTTATTACTTTATTACAGGCGAAAGACCACCAGAACCTTTATTTAATTTACAACCTGTACGCGGATTAGAAGGTATTAAAGAAGCTACTTTAAATATACCAAGTGTCGGTGAAATTCGTGTCGCAGTCTGTTCTGGTATGGGAAATGCTCGTCCCGTTTTAGAAGCCATTCAAAAAGGGGAAAAAGCGTGGCATTTCGTCGAGTTTATGGGATGCCCAGGAGGATGTATTGCTGGTGGCGGTCAACCTCGTTCTGCATTACCACCTTCTGATGAAATTCGAGCATTACGCATGAAAGCGCTGTATAGCAAAGATGAACGCGCCACCATTCGCTTAAGTTATGAAAATAGTGAAATTCAAAGCATTTATAAACAATTTTTAGGCGAGCCTTGTGGTGAACGTGCTCATCAATTGCTTCATACGCATTATCAAGATCGCAGTATTCATTTTAACAAAAAGAAAGCTTAAAGATTGAGGAAACACATTATGTCTAAAGGTGTATTAGTCGATCTTACTAAGTGTATCGGCTGTGGTAGTTGTACAGTTGCATGTAAAATGTACAACGAAAATAAATGGATAGAAGAAAGGCAACCTACCAGTGGCGAAAATGCAAAATTAGCAGATGAAAACTGGACGGTTATAAAAACGGTTACTGTTGAAAAAGAAGATAAAGCGGTTTGGCGTTACGTTAAAGAGCAATGTTTTCACTGTATTGATCCTGCTTGTGCTTCAGCGTGTTTTGCAAAAGCATTCCAAAAAACACCCGCGGGGCCCGTGGTTTATTATCCCGATCTCTGTGTAGGATGCCGTTATTGTATGGTGGCATGTCCATTTGATATTCCTAAATATGAATGGGAAAAATCACTTCCTTATGTCACTAAATGCATGATGTGTTCTTCGCGTGTAGAAGAAGGGCAATCTCCGGCTTGTGTTGCAGTATGCCCAACACAGGCTTTAGTTTTTGGTGATAGGCAAACCTTATTAGAAAAAGCGAAAGAAACCATTACGAATAACTCTAACTATGTTCAACATATTTATGGTGAAAAAGAAGTCGGAGGAACGGAATGGCTCTACATCTCTGATGTGCCTTTTAATGAACTTGGATTTAAAACAGGCTTAACTGAAAAACCACTCTCTTCTTATACTTCTGATTTTATGAAATATACGCCAATTGCGGGGGCAACTTGGGCGGTGATCCTTGGTGGTATTGCAATGTTTAATCACCGAAAAGATAGGGTCAGTCACGATGAGCAATTGCATCAAGAATCGAAGAAAAATAGTAAGGATGATGAAACAAGGAGATCAGAATGAGTGTTATCGATAATACGACCAGCTTTGGTAAGTGGCGTTTTCCTATGACACCTGTACGCTGGGTACTTGTTGTCATTAGCTTGATTGCAGTTGGACTTATTTTATTTCGTTTAGTCACTGGATTGGGATTAGTAACCAATCTTAACGATGAGTGGCCTTGGGGCCTTTGGATCTCGTTTGACGTGATGTGTGGTGTAGCGCTAGCTGGTGGGGGGTATGGTACTGCATTAATTGTTTATGTTTTTAAACAAGAACAATTTTCAAGTATTGCGCGTAGTGCTGCATTAACCTCATTAATTGGCTATTTATTGGTGATGGTAGGCCTTTTCCTTGATATTGGGCAATGGTGGAATTTTTGGCGGCCACTAGTTTCTCAAGGACATAGTTCAGTACTTTTTGAAGTTTTTATTTGCGTTTCCGTTTATACCAGTGTGCAATTAATTGAATTTGGCGAAGTTGCCACTGAACGGATTGGGCGTAAATATCATAAGTTTTTCCGAAAAATATTACCTGTATTATTAGTAATCGGTATTGCTATTCCATCAATGCACCAATCATCACTCGGTGCGCTTTATTTATTAATGGTAGATAAATTACATCCATTGTGGTGGTCGCCAATTATCTTCTTTCAATTTTTAATATCGTCATTCTTTGTTGGTCCTGCAATGATAGCTGTTGAAACTGCATTAGCAGGTAGAGCATTTAATCATAAAGTACCCATGTCTGTATTAAGTGGATTAATTCGAATTTCAGGTTATGCAATGCTTGTTTATTTGGCTCTAAAATTTGGCAGTATTATTGCTGAAGGTAAAGTGAGTTACCTTTTTGAAGGTAGTTTTGAATCTTTATTCTTTTGGATTGAAGTCGGTTTTGGCGTTATTGTCCCACTAATTATCTGTTTTTCTCCATTAATAAAACGTCGTGGTTGGGTTGCTACATTTGGTGCTTTAGTGGCTTCTGGCGTTATTTTAAATCGTTATAACGTTGTGGTGACAGGCATGGTTACATCAACAGGCGTATCCTATTGGCCATCATTACCAGAATTAACCATCACTATTGGTCTTGTTGCGATGGGGGTTCTTGCTTATTTATTTATCTGTGAGAATTTCCGTATTATTGAACATGATGAAACCAATCATTAACAGATTAAATGCCCAATTCAACGTTGGGCATTTTTATTTAACGATAAGTAGAACTATAAATATGCCTATTTTAAAAAAAATCTTATGGTTTATTTCATCCTCTTTGCTTTCGATAACAACAATATTTAATTATGCTCAATCGAATGAAGATAAACCTGAACGTATTATTGTGAGTGGATCAAAAGCAGAGAATATCTCTAATCATACTTATAATATTGAAACTGAAAAAATAAGTAATATTGCTGGAGGAACGAATTTAATTGCGGTAGATAAGGGAAATCGCTTATTAACACTTAATGATGCATTAAAAAACCAACCTGGCATTGTTATACAAAGTTTATTTGGTGGATTAGATCAACCTCGTTTAAGCATTAGAGGATCGGGTGTTCAAAGTGCGCCTCTTTCCAGAGGGGTATTATTACTGCAAGATGGTTTACCACTTAATGAAGCGGATGGCAGTTTTCATTCAAGTATGATTGACGTGCGTGACGTTCAATTTGTTAGTATTCGCCGGGGAGCTAACAGCACTCAATTACAAAGTAATAATTTAGGTGGTGAGCTTGATTTTATTACTTACACAGGAAAAGAGAGCCATAATCAATTACGTTATGAGCAAGGCTCTTTTGGGCGTCAAGGTATGCAAATGGCGTTGGGCGGTGAAAGTGAAAATTATCCGATTGATGCCAGAATAAGCCTAAGCTATGACCATTATGATGGTTACCGTGAGCATTCAGCTTCTCAGCGTAAAGCTATGCGTTCAACATTGGGTTATACATTAGATAATTTTGAAAACAGAACATGGATCAATTGGACAGATTTACGTTTTGATGTTCCTGGCCCAGCAACTTCACAAATGCTTGAGGATGATCCTAAAGCGATATTACCTGCAATCAAGAAAAAAGATCCTCATAGAAATATCGAGCAATTACGTATAGCTAATAAATCGACATGGAATAGTGGTGTTCACGATATTCAATTTGGCTGGTGGTATTCACAAACACACGATAATTTTAAAACACCTAGCCATTATCAATTTGTAAATTATTACACTAAAGGAGCTCAATTTAATTATAAATTAGAGACAGAGATTATTAGCTATCGTACTGCATTGGCATGGGATCATTCGGTAATGAAAGATGATATCGAAAAAAATCCTCAAGGTTGGTTAGGGCGATTCGATGGTCGAGCTGAAAATATTTATGCTTCTTTAGGTGCGGGAATACATATTACAAATAGCGTATTAGTTAACCTTGATTTAAAAGGTACTCATGCAAGAAGAGATCTGTTTTCTATCCAAAATCAGCTTGAGCAGTCATTTAATTTTTTAACACCGAAAGTTGGGCTTATTTGGTATCCTAATTATCAAACACGTTTATTTGCTAATGTCAGTATGAGCCATGAACCTGCTTCTTTTAATGATATTATTAATCCTAAAGCGCCATTAAATAAAGTGAACCTTTTAAAGCTATCACCTCAAAAAGCAACCAGTTTTGAGGTAGGTAGTGATATGGAATTAACTGACAACATAAGTTTGAGTGCAGTATTCTATCGTAGCTTGATTAAAGACGAATATATCACTTCACATGATGTAGATGGGAATATTGTTGATATATATAATTATCCAGCAAAAACACGCCACCAAGGTGTAGAACTAGGTTTAAATGCAATTCAACCACTTCCAATGGGCGATATTCTTTATCGAGCAACATGGACTTATAATGATTTTCGTTTTATGGGTGGGGAATATAACCGAAAATATATTGCAGGTGTTCCTAGAAATCTTATTTCAGGTGAAGTTTATTACCAAGTAAAAGGATTGAGATTTGGTCCCACAGTGTATTGGTCACCAACCAATGTTGCAGTTGATCATGGTAATCACCTTAATATTCAAAAAAGTAAGCCATACGCATTATTAGGGTTTAATGCACATTATCAATATGATAATCAGTGGTCGACTTACCTAAATTTGGACAATATTACAAATAAGCGCTATGCAGCAAGTACGTTAGCTAATCCAACTGTGAATAAAAACGATGCCTTACTTTTCCCTGGAAATGGTTTTAGCGTTAACGCTGGTATCGTCTATAAATTTTAATCCAAGAGTAAAATAGACAAAGGCTGCCTAAAATGACAGCCTTTTTCATTATTAACAATGTAATTAATAACGTATTTTTTATACGTAGATTAATTCTCAATATTGGCTTCAATGAACCATAAGAATTTATCAAGATCACGTGATGCTGCAGTAAACATATCGGCGGTATCTTCGTCTTCAACTTCATCAATGGCTTTACGAATATCATTTGCAACGATAGCGTAACGATCAGCCAGTGCTTTTAAGTGGTCTTGTACATCATGAATATCCAGAGGATAAGCTTTCAATGGAGTTTTCTTGCTGACAACTTGTGCAGTGCCTAATACAGTGCCACCTAATTGAACAATACGCTCTGCAAATTCATCAGTGTGCTCATTTATGGTGTCACGGAAGCCGTCAACCATTTCATGAACAGAAATAAAGTTTCTACCACGCATATTCCAGTGCGCTTGTTTTGTGATGAGAGATAGGTCGATAAACTGCGTCACCATCTGTTGCAGTAACTCGATAGCGTGCAGTTTTACGCTGTCATCGAGATTATTACGGGTATAAAGCAGGGTTGAAGGTGTGGATTTGACTAATTTAGCAGTACTCATAATCGTTCTCCCTAAATAATTAATAACTCAATATCTTAATTTCTGTTAATCATGATAGTGAATTATTAATGGTTAGTCTTATCGATTGATACTATTAAATTGATAGGTCATCTATTAAAAAAATCTAATCTATCGAAATAGTCTATTTAGGGTAAGACAATGAGCGCAAAATAGCAATGATAGGTCAGTAAAGTTATTATTTAATAAGTAAAAAGGATCATAAGATCCTTTTTAAATTAATATTTACTTCTTGCTGAGTAAAATGAGTTAAATATCTATTTTACTTCTTCAATTTTAGTTTTGCTTTTCATTGTCGTTGTTGAACCAATAGAAGCTAAAACAATAAAAGCTAAGGCAACCCATTGTATTAACGTCAAATGTTCATGTAGGAAAATAATACCAATAAAGGCACCCATACACGGCTCTAAGCTCATTAAAGTACCAAATGTTTTAGCTGGCAGGCGCGTAAGTGCGATCATTTCCAAGGTATAAGGGAACGCGGTTGATAAAATCGCAATAGCTAAGGCAATAGGTAAAATAGACCAGCTAAACATAATATCAGGGCTACTTTGTAACATACCGATAGGCACAAAAATAAAAGCTGCTACTAATGAACCAATTGATACGGTTGCCGCACCATAGCCTTTTCCTGCACGTTGTCCGAATACGATATATAAAGCCCAACCTACACCCGCACCTAATGCATAAAGAATACCAAGTGGATCAAGACCATGGATGTTATCACCAATAGGTAGCAATAATCCTAAGCCAGCAATGACTAAAATTATCCATAAAAAGTCGATAGCTCTGCGTGATGAAAACATTGCAACGGCTAAAGGGCCTGTAAATTCAAGGGCTACAGCAATACCTAGCGGGATAGTTTCAAGTGCAAGGTAGAAAAGGTAATTCATTGCCCCTAAAGATAAGCCATATAAAAACAGTGGCATAATAGACTCGCGATTAAATTTGAGTCGCCATGGCTTAAAGATAAAAAATAGGATCAAAGTCCCCAATAATAGACGTAACGCCGTTACCGCAGGGGCACCAATAACTGGAAATAGGCTTTTAGCAAGGGATGCGCCGCTTTGTATCGAAAGCATAGAAAGAAGCAAAAGAAGCACAGGGTAAAACACCTGTAATTTAGCTGAGTGTCTGGCTGACAACATCCTATAAAACCTCGTCAATAATCAATCGTATGTGTGCTCTGTTAGCGAGATAACAAAGGATCGCATAATATAGGATAAAATTACGTGCTTTAATATAGTTATTTATTAATAAATGTTTTTAGTTAAATTTAGTTGAATAAACTTAGCTAAAATATAAGTTTATTAATAATTAGTAAAATAAAAATCAGGATGATTTAAATATTAGATTTAATAATAATTAACAATATATGTACGATAAAAAGTGCAAAAACACTTTTTTTAACCTTTTTTATCAAAGTAAGCTTAAGTATAATTCAAAGTTCGTTTTAACTAGCTAAATGAGAATAAAAATGAATAAAATAAAATCTATCGCAGTGTATTGTGGCTCTAGTTTAGGTGCTTCATCTATTTATAAAGAACAGGCCATTATTTTTGCCAAAGAGCTGGTTAAACGTAATATCACCTTAATTTATGGTGGTGCAAGTGTAGGAATTATGGGCACACTCGCCGATACAGTATTAGCTGAAGGCGGAAAGGTGATTGGCGTTATTCCTACGCTATTAGAAGGGCGTGAAATATCTCATAAAAATCTGACTGAACTGCATATTGTTGAGACCATGCATCAGCGCAAAAGTAAAATGATAGAACTGGCAGAAGGTTTTGTCGCTTTACCTGGTGGTTTTGGTACATTAGAGGAGTTTAGTGAAGTCTTTACATGGAGCCAAATTGGTTTGCATCAAAAACCATTGGGCATACTTAATATCAATCAGTTTTATTCACCATTATTAATGATGATTGATAAAATGGCGGACGAACAATTCTTACATGAAAAATACCGCAATATGGCAATTGTAGAACAATGTCCTATTCAATTATTAGATAAATTTGAAACATATATTGCACCCCCTGTAAAAACCTACAACAAATAAAGGTAAAAAATGATAATAATAAGAAAAGCAATTTTGTCTGATGTAGAAGAAATTAATGATCTTTACACCCATTTATTTAATGAAATGGCGAATTTACAACCCGATCGATTAAAACCAGGTAAACAAGACGAAGCTTTTATTATTAATGGAATAAAAAATAATAAGTTTCATCTTTTGGTCGCAGATTTAGATGGCAAGGTGATTGGATTTAGCATTGCACAAATTCAAGAAACGCCTCTGTTTAACTGCTTAGTTCAACGTAAATATGCCTATATTTACGATATTGTTACTGATCCTACGATACGTAACCAAGGTGTCGGTCGTTTGTTACTAACTGCAATGAAAGAGTGGGCAAAATCAGAAAAAATGACGCATCTTGAGTTATCGGTATTAGCTGAAAATGGTGCAGCAAAACGTTTTTACGAACGTGAAGGATTAAAAGAAGTGAGCACAGTAATGGCTATTGCTTTATAGCAGATCCAATTTACGTTAATTCTCATAGAATTAAGTGCATAGATAAAAATAAACCCGCTTAATGCGGGTTTATTACTTATATTATTCAGCTAAATTGTGGGTTTCCCCGCAATGATCGTACACAATACCCTGACATTTTCAACATCTTCTGCCGATATTTCAAACAGATTTCTATCTAATACAATAAAATCGGCAAATTTTCCGACTTCTAATGATCCAATTTGAGTATCCATATCCAAAGCTTCTGCCGCATTAATGGTGGCCGCACGTAAGACTTCCACTAATGTCAGATTACGGTCGTTATCAAGACGTGGGCTTGTTGCATCTTTTTGGCGAGTCATCGCAACTTTAAAATCGTACCATTCATTAAGTGGATCAATTGGCCAGTCGCTACCAAAAGCAACAGTGACACCCGCATCAATAAATTTCCCAGCTGTCTCCAAATAGTCACAGCGAGATTTACCCAGCATTTCAATATCTTTCTCGATATTGTTCTGATCGACAGCCGCCCATTGAAAAGAGAGAAAAGGGTAGGTTTTTAATTGTGTAAAACGAGCGTAATCTTTTTCACACATTAATTCATTATGCGCAAGCCCTGGTCTAATGTCTTTCTCAGGTAAGACTTTACGCATTTCACTAATAGCATCCAATGCTGTACTGATTGCACCCTCAGCAACGGTATGAATATGAGGATGATAACCCGCACGAGCAATTTCTGTTATTAATGGCGTTAAGATTTCAGGTGAAAAATAGAGGTCACCAACATGGTCAGATGTTTGCCAATGCGGAGTGTCATCGGTGCCAACATTAATACGATAAGGTGCATGTAAGCGTGCTGTCATAATCGGTGCTTGTAATACACCATCAAGGAAAAGTTTAATGTGACGGATAGCAACGCTGGGTTGAGCATTTTCGTTGATTTGATGCCATTGTGAAAAACGAGTTGCAGCATGGCGTACAGCGTTTGGAATATCATCAATAGATGGCACATCATCTGGTGTAATTTCAACGGCATTTTCAACACGAAGGGTCAGTTCACTGGTTTTTCTTAATGTATTAAAAGCGCGTAATTGAGGCTCACCCACACGCGCATCCATAATAGTGGTTACACCTTGTTTATTTAATAGTTTTTGAACATGACGGGCGATTTGTAGGTTTTGTGCTTCAGTGAGTGGTGGCAAACTATCAATGGCTTGCATTGCAGGTGCATCTTCAAGAATACCAATAGGTGTTCTGTCACCATCACGTTCAATATTTCCATCTGGTGGATCGGGGGTTTCTGCTGTGATATTTAATAGTTCTAAAGCCCGAGAATTGGCAAGCACACTATGGCAATCGCTAGAAAAGAGCAGAATAGGACGAGCCGTATTTAAGGTATCAAGGTGATAACGTGTCATTTGCACACCTTCTGGTTGCATGCCTTCACGATACCATGCAGAGACTTTTAACCATTCGGTATCATTATCAATAAAGTTTTCATCAAGGTATTTTTGAATCCGCGATAAAATGTCATCGATAGAGAGTGATTGATAATCAAGATGGCAACCTGCCAACGTTGCACCTCCCCAAAATGGGTGCATATGCGCATCAATAATGCCTGGCATGACCATTCTTCCCTGTAAATCAATCTGTTCAGTGTTTTCATTACAGAAAGAAAGTAACCCCTCTTTTTTACCTGAAGCAATAATTACACCTTGGCTGATCGCGATAGCATCAACAATATTGTTATTACGATCAGCGGTATAAATAAGGCCGTTGTAATAGAGAGTGTCTGCAATTTGAAATGTCATTCTTCTACCTTGTATTGCTTTTTTAGCACATAAAACGCGTGCTTAAATGATTATTCTGCTTATAGGGCATCCTGTTGCGTTTTGACGCGGGCGATAATATTTTGAAAATATGCCATAAATAATTAATCAATATAAAACAGGTATGTATAAGAGTACAACCTACTTTTATTAATGTTTCTAATTTTATTTTTTATTATTTAATTTATTTTTATAAGCTAAAATAATTTAGACTTATAAAGTAATTTTAAAAATATTTTAATTGAAATGAAATAAATACAATAATTTTATAATTAATTATGAGGTTGTTATTTATATTTTTACTTGTTTAATTAATTTGTTTGTATAGTGGGTTTCATAGGGTTTTTTATTGTGTGAATGAGATTTTTATTACCATCTAATTATTTTAAAATTAAATAATTTAAATGCATTTAATTTTTACAAGGAAGGAGTTTGTAATGAAAATGGCAGTAATTGGTTGTGGGAGCATTGTATTAAAGAACACTTACCTGTAATGGTTTTATTAGGTGTTAAAATTCATGCTCTGTGTGATATATCTTCAGATAATATTAATCAAGCTAAAGAAATCCTTAATCATGAAATTCCAATCTATTCTTACTATATATACTTTTTTTTGCAACTTGTGCGCCCCTTTATCAACTGGGAGCAGAATTGAAATTTGCTGATTGTGGAGATAATGGCAATGTTGATCCTAAGGCTGTAGAAGCTTTAATTACTAGTAAGACAAAAGGTGGGGGATTCCATGTGTAGAGGCTGATATTCTGGGAACAACTTGCCCACTTAATAATTATTTTTTATTTCACTCTCCACAGAAGATATCTCAAAGTTATTGTAAAAAAGTACGCATTCAAAAATGTCATTTCGAGAATGCCATTAAATTTTATAATAGCATGTTCAAATTAGATGTTTGGTATGGTGAAGAACGCTACAATTTTATTGATAACTATTTATCCATTATTAGAACTGTTGCGGAGTTATATAAAAAATGATTGAGCCTTTAGTTCCTTATAACATATTAAATTCTTTGGATAAATATGATCGTATCGTAGTTGGTGGCATCATTAAAGTTGATGACATAAACGATAAAGTACTTTTTCTAAAACGTTCTCAGCATGAGTTTATGCCTAATGTTTGGGAAATACCTTCTGGTGGTATTGAAGAGGGAGAATCCATGCTTCAAGCACTTAAACGCGAAATAAAAGAAGAGACAAATCTAGATATTTTATATGTTGATAAATTTGTCAGTGCCGTTGATTATCTTGCCAATGAAGCTAAATGCCTACAAATAAACTTTAATGTACGTTGTTCTGGGAATGTGAAACTAAGTGATGAACACTCTGAATTTATCTTTTCAAGATTAGATATTTTCTTGAGTAATTTAGATGAGTTTATGCTTAAGATAATTACATTAGAGTGAATACCTCTCTCTTTGAAAGGTGATAAGGTAAGTTTAAAGAAGTTAGACTTACCTTATCTAGGATAGAAAGTGGTTAGTTATCGGGTAAATTGGCAGAGCACACTTCGCAATGTGGATTTTTAGGTAACTTGAATTCACGAAACTGCATTCGCATTGCGTCAAACATTAATACCTTGCCATGCAGATTTTCACCATAGCCAGTGAGTAATTTAATGGCTTCAACTGCTTGTAATGTGCCAATAGTACCCACAACAGGTGCCATTATGCCCGCTTCAACACAACTTAAAGCGTTATTGCCAAAAAGATGGCTCAAGCAACGATAGCAAGGCTCGTCATCTAGGTAAGTGAATACGCTGATTTGACCTTCCATCCGAATAGCTGCACCAGATACTAGTGGTTTTTTCTGATGAAAGCAGAGGCGATTAAGTTGCTCGCGTACTGCCACATTATCCGTACAGTCCATTACGATATTATGTTGGCTAATAAGTTTAGCTAAAGCCTCATCTTCAAGTAATGCATCAACAGTTTCTATTGTGACATGAGGATTAATTGCTTCTAATGTTGTTTTTGCAGAGAGTACTTTGGGTTGGCCAATCGTAGCGTCACGATGAAGAATTTGGCGCTGAAGATTAGAAAGAGAAACAGTATCAAAATCTAATAGTGTGAGTTTTCCTACACCTGCAGCTGTAAGATATTGCGAAGCACTACATCCTAAGCCACCTGCGCCAACAATCAATACAGAGGCACTTTTCAGTGCCTCTTGACCATCAAAATCAAAACCTCTTAATACAATCTGGCGATTGTAGCGCAGTGTTTCTTCATCGGTTAATTCGATACTCATAAAAACTATTCGCTTTTTAACAGAGAATTAAATAGCTCGATTGTGACCGTTTCGCCTGCAGCCACTTTACCGCGTTCACGTTCTAAGACGATAAAGCAGTTCGCGACACTAAAGGAGCTGTAAACGTGTGAACCTTGGTGACCAGAAGTGTCTACTTGCCACTCACCTTCCGCATTAATACTTGCGATACCACGTTGAAAATCAAGACGACCCACTGATTTTTTCAATGATGATTGTGCTACGGCTTGGAAACGTTGTGGCGCTTTCCAGTGACTAAAGCCTGATAACCGTGCGATCAAAGGCTGAACTAATTGGTAGAATGTGACGGTTGCCGAGACAGGGTTACCCGGTAAACCGCAGAACCATGCATTGTGTAATCGACCAAATGCAAATGGTTTTCCCGGTTTAATGGCTAATTTCCAAAAACCAATCTCCCCAATTTCATCAAGAATTTGTTTGGTGTAATCAGCTTCACCTACAGAAACACCGCCACTGCTGATCACTAAATCTGCTTCTTGATCTGCTTTTTTAAAGGTTTCACGGAGTTTTTCAGGTGAGTCAGGAATAACGCCTAAATCTAAAACTTCACAACCTAATTTTTCAAGCATTAAGCGCACAGCAAAACGGTTAGTATCATAAATTTGACCCGCTTTTAATGGCTGGCCAATAGTTTGTAATTCATCACCTGTTGAGAAAACGGCAACTTTTAAGCGTCGATAAACTGGTACTGTGGCGATCCCTAAAGAAGCGATTAATGGCAATTGTGCAGTTGAAAGCTTAGTGCCAGTAGGTAATACAATATCGTTTTCTTTAATATCTTCACCAATACGGCGAATATTTTGGCCTTTCTTAGCGGGCTGTGAAAAACGAACACCATGTTCAGTGACTTCTGCTTCTTCTTGCATAATGACAGTATCAACACCAGCAGGAACCATTGCCCCTGTCATAATGCGTACACATTGACCAGCAGGAAGCTCTCCCTCAAAAGGAATACCAGCGAATGATTTTCCGGCCACCGGAAGAGGAGTTTGGGTATCTAAGTCAGCGTAACGAAGTCCGTAACCATCCATTGCAGAATTATCAAAAGGAGGAACATTGAGTGGAGATGTAATATCTGCACTTAGAATATAATCGGCTGCATTATTTAATGGGATGTTAAGGGTATCGGTAATTGCCAGCGGTTTTTCAAGTAGTTTTTCTAGCGCTTCATCAAGAGATAATAAACCGCTAACGTGACATTGACTCATCATATACTCCAAGATCTATCGAAATGTTCTGTTTTATTTCATGATACTAATCTATCACGATGAACATCATCATGTCAGAGATCATCTTGTGACTAGAAAGAAATGAAACATCTTATTGTAAAAACGTTAACCATTTGGGGTTAATGTGTTGCGCATTCTGTTATTAATGAACAGCACATTTAAAATGTATAAAACGATAAAACAAAATAATGGATATCAATGAATACTTCAAATCACCAAAGTCATTCAGCGCAAGCTTTTCATATCGCATTTAGTGGTTTTCTTGCTTTAGTCGTTGCAATGGGGATAGGGCGTTTTACTTTTACACCACAAGTGCCATTGATGATTGCAGAATATCAATTGACGCTAACAAGTGCGGGCATTGTCGCTGCATTTAATTATCTTGGTTATCTTGCTGGTTCCTACGATGCAATGAAAGCTGTTAAAGGTGTGGGATATCGCTTGTGGGCAGGGCTTTGGGGAGCAGTGATAATCACTCTGTTGTCTGCTTTTTTAAATGATGCATTTACACACAGTATTGCTCGTTTTTTTATCGGCTGGGCAAGTGGTTGGACGTTGGTACTGGTGGCATCATGGGCCAATGAATTATTGGCTCGCCTTAATCGCCCTGCATTAAGCGTTGCTGTTTATGCTGGAACAGGAGCAGGCATATTTATTAGCGGTATGCTCGCTGTATTAATTATGAAATGGCAAATGAATGCGATGACTGGCTGGCTTATTTACGGTTCGCTTGCTTTTATTTGTGCAATATATGTGAGTTATCACCTTCCTAAACCTTGGGCGATGAGTCGAGAAGAAGTTAAAGTGGCACCTTTAACACTGACACCAGCAATGAAAAAGTTAATTTGGGGTTATACCTTTGCGGGTTTTGGTTATATTTTACCAGCTACATTTCTTTCTCAAATGGCAGCAGAGCGCTTTCCTGGGAGCTTAATCGCACAATTTGTTTGGCCCGTATTTGGTGCATCTGCTGCATTATGTATCGGAATTGCTATTTTAACGCGTAATGTATTAAACACACAATTACGCTTAGCTATTACACTCTGGTTACAAGCATTAGGTATTTTGATCGCAGAGTGGTTCCCGACAATAACAGGGCTTGCGATAGGTGCTTTTTTAATTGGTGGCGGTTTGATGTGTGCGGTACAACTTGCTTTTTTACGAGGTAGAGAGTTAGCTCCTGATCATGGGCGTTATATGGCGGGGTTACTCACGACCTTTTATGCTATTGGGCAATTGGTTGGTCCTGTTGTTTCTTCGCTTTCAACGGCATTAACTGGAAAATTAGAACCTGCGCTTTATGTCGCTTTTATTGTGTTGATAATCGGTGGTTTTCTGGTGTGTTTAAAAGAGAAAAAACAGGCTTAAGCTAAAAATAGTTCATACAAAAATGCAATAATTTCATAACGAAAAATGCGGTATCGCTGGATAATGTGATTCATGTCATCTAAAGTGTAGGCTGTTGTCGCTGACAGCGAAACAGATACTTCATTAATGTGTTTATCGGAGAGTCCAATGTCATCATTAAGTAAAGAGGCGCAATGGGTGCATGCTGCGTTAGTTGAACGCGGTTTGGAAACGCCTCTTCGTGAATCAAAGCTATCTCCAAGTGAGAGTAAACAGCAAATTGAACATCATATGACAGAAGTGATGAAGCTGTTAAATCTAGATTTAAGCGACGATAGTTTAGCTGAAACGCCTCGTCGTATTGCTAAAATGTATGTTGATGAAATTTTCTCAGGACTGGATTATCACAACTTCCCCAAAATCACACTAATTGAAAATAAAATGCAAGTTGATGAAATGGTGACAGTACGAGATATCACATTAACCAGTACTTGCGAACATCACTTTGTTACCATTGATGGCAAGGCGATTGTGGCTTATATTCCAAAAGATAAAGTGATTGGTTTATCAAAAATTAATCGTATTGTGCAATTCTTTGCTCAACGTCCTCAAGTTCAAGAACGTTTAACCCAGCAAATTCTTATCGCATTACAAACGTTATTAGGCACAAAAAATGTGGCTGTTTCTATTGATGCGGTTCATTATTGTGTTAAAGCTCGTGGTATTCGTGATGCTACGAGTGCAACCACAACAACCTCGTTAGGTGGGTTATTTAAATCAAGTCAAAATACGCGTCAGGAATTTTTACGCGCTGTTCGTCACCTTTGAGATTTCAAATAAATGAATGAATCGTCTCATCAACGTATCGAATCACTTGATGCGTTGAGAGGAATGGCGATCCTTGGCATTTTATTGCTCAATATTTCAGGTTTTGCTTTATTAAGAGTGGCTTCATTTAATCCGTTACATTCGGGGGAAGCCTCTTTTGGTGATCGTATAACATGGATGGCATTAAACCTTTTTGCCCAAGGTAAGTTCCTCTTTATTTTTGCATTACTATTTGGTGGTACGCTTTACCTGCTACTACGTAAAGGAACACGCTTTAATTTATCGCGGTTAGTTGTGTTAGCGTTGATTGGTGTTATTCACACGCTATTTATTTGGGAAGGTGATATTTTATTTCCATATAGTGTATGTGGTTTATTTGTTTTTGTCTTTATCAAATCAATAACGATAAAGAACCAATTTATATTGGGGGCGATACTCTATTTTTGTGGTGCATTTATTTTAGGTATGTTGTTTTATTATTATCGTGATTTTATTGATACGGTTTGGTACAGCACACCATATTCCCAACTGCTTGAATCCGATTGGAAAACAGGGCCTTATTTAAATAGTATTTATTATCGCTTGAATGAGTTAAGTATTTTCGTTTTTAATTTGGTGCGTCAATATAGTTGGTTTTTATTTGGCGCAATGCTGATGGGTGCTGCGCTAATGGCATCGGGCTGGTTACAACAGAAATTTAGTCGTACACATTATGGTTATGTGGCACTTTGTTTTCTCTCAATCAGTTTAAGCTTACAAACAATGATTGTGCTGGCGGATTATTTTTCTGATTGGAATTATCGCTGGGCAGCGGTTTGGGCACAGCCTTTAACTATGTTGATCCAAGTTATACAAAGCTTGGGATATATTGCGTTATTTTATTGGAGTTGGAATATAATTCGCCACTCTTATTTTGCCTATGCTTTACGTTGTGTAGGAAAAATGGCGCTAACGACCTATTTAATGCAAAGTCTTATCGGTATTATCCTGTTTCAGCGGATGGGCTTATTTAACCAATTTACCTTACCTGAACTGATGCCTTTTGTAGTCGTTATTTGGGCAATCAACATTGCTTTTGCCGTAATTTGGCTACGCTATTTTCCACAAGGCCCAATAGAGTGGATTTGGCGTAAATCAGCCGCAAAATTAGCGCAATTCTTTTAGATTTTCTCGTTATTATTGTCACTTAGAGGAAGTGATTCAACTTCCTCTGGTGAAACTGCGGGATATCCTTTAATGCTATCAGGAATAGATTGTATCGCGGGAATTGTTTCTGGAGGCCCTAAAAAGCGTGGTTCTCGATTTAAAATATATACATCAATCATTGCACCTGCTCTGGCAAACACCTCACGTATACGTACTTTAAACATGCTTTTAGGGGATGCAACCGCAAAGCATTGCGCATCAATTCCTTTTTCTAGAGCAATAAAAACGGCTCGTTCACAGTGAAAACGTTGCGTAATAATAGTAAAACCATCAGTACCAAAGACTTCTTTTGTCCGCACAACAGAATCAAGTGTTCTGAATCCTGCAAAATCCATTACGATACGAGAAGCCGGAATACCCGCTTTAATGAGATCCTTACGCATCGTATTAGGCTCATTATAGCTATGCTTTGCATTATCTCCGCTTAATAATAAATATTGGATCTTACCACTGTTATAGGCATTAACTGCGCCTTGGATGCGATATTGATAAAATTGATTAATGTAACCACTGGTATAATATTTTGATGTGCCTAACACCATGCCCACTTTTTTGGCGGGTAATTTATCAATATCTTCAAAAATATAAGGGTTTGTTTTCCACCCGATCCAGCGATCGCAGGCAATCAAAGTGACTGCAAGTAGAATAAAAAGTGTGAGAAAAAGATAAATGAGGCGTTTTAGCATGTCCTTGCCTTAATGACGCAAATAAAAAATGATTTTCATAATAGTTAAGGCTACTTGAGCAAAGATAGGGAAGCAAGAAAAAAGCGCCTCATATTAAGTAATGATGCGCTTTTCAGAATGGTACTTAGTATTTAAAACGATTTAGAATGACGTTCTTTTGTAAATACGGTATTCAGGCTGCCAATAGTTGCGTTCAATGGCTTCTTCTAATGCTGAATCTGAGGTAACAGTAGCAACACCTTGAACTTGTGCTTCTTTTGCAACTTGTTTTGCTATATAACGCGAAACTTGTTGAATATCAGCCAGTAAAGGTAATAGTGAGCCATCTCCCTCTTTTGCCATTGGTGAACAATCAGCTAATGCACGACTTGCAACCATTAACATGGCATCAGTCACACGTTTAGCACCACAGGCAATAACACCTAACCCAATGCCTGGGAAGATATAAGAGTTATTACATTGTGCAATTGGATACTCTTTATCTTTGTATTTTACAGGTGCAAATGGGCTACCCGTTGCCACTAAAGCTTGGCCATCTGTCCAATTGATAATATCTTCAGGGCGTGCTTCAACACGCGAAGTTGGGTTAGATAATGGCATCACGATAGGGCGTTCACAGTGTTTGTGCATTTCACGAATAATTTCTTCAGTGAATAAACCTGCTTGTCCTGAAACACCAATCAAAATAGTTGGTTTTGCATTCTTCACCACTTCTAACAGCGAAATAGCATCGCTTTCTATTTCCCAATCAGCAATGGTTTCACTTTTTTGGATAAGTTTGCTTTGGAAATCAAGTAAATTTGGCAGTTTGTCTGTCAATAAACCAAAACGGTCAACCATGAAGATACGCTCACGCGCTTGCTCATCACTTAAGCCTTCAGATTTCATTTGGGCAATGATTTGCTCAGCAATGCCACAACCTGCAGAGCCTGCACCTAAGAAAGTGACGGTTTGGTCTTTTAATTGGCGACCCGCAGCACGGCTAGCCGCGATAAGACTACCTAAGGTAACAGACGCAGTGCCTTGAATATCATCGTTAAAGCAACATAATTCATCACGATAACGGTTTAGTAAAGGCATCGCGTTTTTTTGCGCGAAGTCTTCAAATTGCAGTAAAACATTTGGCCAGCGACGTTTAACAGCTTGAATAAATTCATCAACGAATTCGTTATATTCATCACCAGTAATACGAGGATGGCGCCATCCCATATATAGTGGATCGTTTAAACGTTGTGGATTGTTAGTACCAACATCAAGTACAACAGGCAGTGTGTACGCCGGGCTGATACCCCCACACGCAGTATATAAAGAGAGTTTACCGATAGGAATACCCATACCGCCGATACCTTGGTCACCTAGACCAAGAATACGTTCGCCATCAGTGACAACAATGACTTTTACGTTTTGTTTAGTGGCGTTTTGCAGCATATCGTCGATATTGGCGCGGTTAGGGTAAGAGATAAATAAACCACGAGCACGACGATAAATATCAGAGAAATGTTCACAAGCTTCACCCACTGTTGGTGTGTAAATGATTGGCATCATTTCAGTAAGGTGAGATTCCAATAAACGGTAAAACAGAGTTTCATTGGTGTCTTGGATGTTTCTTAGGTAAATATGTTTGTCGTTATCGTTTTTGAAATCAAGATATTGGCGATAAGCGCGTTCAACCTGCTCTTCAATGGTTTCAACTGCTTCAGGCAGTAAACCATGTAAGTTAAAGGTGCTGCGTTCTTCTTCGCTGAAAGCACTACCTTTATTTAACAGGGGAAATTCAAGCAGGATTGGGCCTGCATACGGGATGTAGAGAGGGCGTTTACTTTCGTGTTCCAGTTCCATGAAAAATACTCTTGTAAGGCAGTTAGTCACATGACAATAGTAGATCCTACAAAATAATAAAAATATGTACAGCTTATGTTATTTTTTTATGATTTTTATGCTTAGAAATGAGAGATAGATACAGTTGTTACAACTTTTTCTGGTAAGCACCAGCAAAATTTACATGCTGATGCTTTTTTAGGAGAGATTTTTAGAGGAATAAGTTAAAACTTTTTACAAAGTGATGCGTTGCATCTGGCGACAACCTAAAGCCGTTAATGTGGCTTGAGTTGCATCCCATTGCGTTAAAATTGTTTCTGCTTTTTCAATTAAGACCGCAGATTCAATTTCCATCACACTCTCACCCGCCATATTTAATAAAATTAATGCGGCTTGTAATGGTGGTAAGCTTGGGTTAAATGCGGCATTTTCTGCGTAGCTACCTTGGAAAATTTTGCCATTTTTCATTTGAACAGCAATTCCGCTGTGAGACTCACTATAAGGTGCATGGCTACGATTGGCGGCTTGTAGCGCCTGTTGTGCTAATTCACTAGGGTTATCAATTTTGTAACTGTGATTAACTTTATCCATTAATAAAGAAGTGATATTGAGATCCTTCGGACCAAAGCTATCAGGTAAATAATCCCCCAATGTCGCTACTTTTCTACCAGGTAATTGGATCTGAATATGGGTGCCACTGTTGAGTTCATTCATAAACTGGCGACAATGACCACAAGGTGTATAGTTAACGGTGATTGAAATTAAGCGAGATTCACCACGTAGCCATGCATGAGTTACCGCACTTTGTTCGGCATGGACTGTTTGTTGTAATGGTGCGCCAGCAAATTCCATATTGGCACCGAAGTAGAGATTACCACTTTCACCACGCGCAACTGCACCTACTTTGAAGTTAGAGATAGGTGCAACAGCACAAGCTGCAGCAACCGGTAAAAGTGCGAGGGCTAAGGCATCATCATTACATTGTAACTGTGTTTTTATGGCGTTGACCTGCTCTGCCGTAAACATTGCAGGGAATTCATCCTGCTCAAGATAAGGAGCAAGTGCGTGTTGTAACTGAGGGGATAAATCTGACCAAACTGCCTGAAAACGAGTATGCATACATGAGTCTCCCATTAATCTTTCTGTATTATAAGATTCTAGGCATCTTTACCCATTCTTATATGTGATGAAAATCATATTTTCAATGAAACAATTGCAACAAATTCATTAATTGAGAGATGTATCTCAAATTTATAGTAAAAATCCCCGAAATAAATTTAATTAAATCGGGGATTTAAGAATGGAGAGTAAGAAAGATATCAACTATAAAGATGCAAAATAATAGGGAAGATAAATGGAGCAAGTAAAGAGGTAATAATCCCGCAGGTCATTAATGCTAATGAACTGTAAGCACCTTCGATATAATCCACTTCAGCAGCTCTTGCTGTTCCTACTGCGTGAGAAACGGTTCCCATCGCTAGACCCCGAGAGGCGTGAGTTGGAATTCGCAATATCTTGAATAGAGTGTGACCAAAAATGGCACCTAAAATACCTACTGCAATAACACATGCAGCACTGATTGCAGGAATACCACCTATGGAGTCTGCAACTGCCATTGCGATAGGTGTTGTGACTGATTTAGGTAAGACTGATGCGGCAATTTCTGGGGTTGCGCCCGCCCATAAGGCAATCGCAGTACCACTGACCATGGCTGCAACACTACCAATAAAGCAAATGCTTATCAGTGATTTCCACTGTGCGCGAATTTGGTGTAATTGCTGATAAAGCGGGATAGCTAAAGCAACAACGGCAGGTTGTAATAAATCATTTAAAATACGACTACCGGCAAAATAGTGTTCGTAAGGAGTGTGTGTAATTAACAGGATAGGAATAATAACCGCAATACCAATAAGTAAAGGGTTCAATATAGGTAATTTATAACGAGCAGCAAGTTTACGTGATAAATAAAAGATAATTATGGTTAAAGGAAGTGACCACCATATATTCATTAACACTAACATTTTTTCTTCTCACTTAATGCTTTATCATCATCTTTTTCTTTTGTTTCAATAACATCTTCAACTAGATCTGGTTTTGAACCTACGATAATACGCTCACGATGGACATAATGTGAACAGTAAGCAACCAGTGCCATAACACCAAAGGTACTGACTACACAGGCTAAAACGATAGGGAAGAGCTGCTGACTAAGTAAATCATAATAATTCATTACAGCTACCCCGATAGGGATAAACAGCAATGACATGTTTTTTAGCAGGATATTGGCGCCAGGTTTAACCCAACGTAACGGAATAAGCTGGAAAGCAAGTAAACCAAAAAGGATCAATAAGCCAACAATACTACCAGGAACCGCGAAGGGTAGAAGGGCTGAAATAAGATTACCTGCAAAAAGACAAAGATAAAGAACCAAAAAAGATCGTAGATAATGCCAAAGTGTAATCTGCAATCGTGCCCGTTTAGATTTCATAAGTAAGTGTCCCAAATCAACTAACAGAATTATCATACACCGATTTTGAAAGTGTGCTATGGATCACAATAAAAAAAGAGCGGGGCTCTAATAGAACCCCGCCATTTATTTATTTGGCAAATGAATCTTGGTTGTTATTTCACTTGTTGACCCGGTTTTGCACCAGAATCTGGGCTGAGTAAGAAGATATCTTTATCGCCAGGGCCTGCTGCCATTACCATGCCTTCTGAAATACCAAAACGCATTTTACGAGGTGCTAAATTTGCCACCATTACCGTTAAGCGACCTTCTAACACTTTAGGATCTGGGTATGCCGTACGAATACCTGAGAATACTTGGCGAGTTTCACCACCTAAGTCCAAAATTAATTTCAGTAGTTTGTCTGAGCCTTCAACAAAATCGGCTTGTTTAATTTCAGCAATACGCATATCGATTTTTGCAAAATCATCAAAGTTGATGGTTTCTTGGATCGGTGAATCAGCTAATGGGCCTGTGACTTCTTTTACAGGTGCAATGGTGCTTTTTGATGCTTCAACCATTGCATTGGCTTTATCCATTTCAATGCGGTTAAACAATGCTTTGAATTTAGTGATCTCTTGGCCTAACAGTGGTTGTTCAAGTGCATCCCATGTTAATTGGGTTTGTAAAAATGCTTCTGAACGTTCTGTCAGTGAAGGTAAAACTGGTTTCAGGTACGTCATCAGTATGCGGAATAAGTTAATTCCCATAGTACAGATTGCTTGTAACTGAGCATCTTGACCTTCTTGTTTAGCCACTACCCAAGGTGCTTTTTCGTCAATATAACGGTTAGCTTCATCAGCTAATGCCATAATTTCGCGAACAGCTTTACCAAATTCACGATTTTCGAATGACTGTGCGATAGTTTCTTGCATATCAACAAAGTGTTGATAAAGCTTAGCATCATCTAAAGAATCCGCTAATTTGCCATCAAATCGCTTGCTGATGAAACCTGCTGTACGCGATGCAAGGTTAACGACTTTATTAACAATGTCACTGTTAACACGTTGAACAAAGTCTTCTAAGTTTAGGTCAATATCGTCAATGCGTGATGAAAGTTTTGCTGCATAGTAATAACGCAGGCAATCAGCATCAAAATGATCAAGATAAGCACGAGCTGTAATAAAGGTGCCTCGAGATTTAGACATCTTGGCGCCATTTACAGTGACATAACCGTGAACAAACAGGTTTGTCGGCTTGCGATATTCACTGCCTTCTAACATAGCTGGCCAGAATAAGCTGTGGAAATAGACGATATCTTTACCAATAAAGTGATAAAGGTCAGCTTTGCTGTCTTTATTCCAAAACTCATCAAAACTTAAATCACCTCGTTTTTCACATAAGTTTAAGAATGAACTCATGTAGCCAATCGGTGCATCTAGCCATACATAGAAATATTTACCCGGTGCATCTGGAATTTCGAAACCGAAATAAGGCGCATCACGAGTGATATCCCATTGTTGTAAACCACTGTCGAACCATTCTTGCATTTTATTCGCAACTTGTTCTTGCAGTGCGCCTGAGCGGATCCATGCTTGTAGCATGTTACTAAATGCAGGTAAGTCAAAGAAGTAGTGTTCTGTTTCGCGCATTACAGGTGTTGATCCTGAAACGACAGAACGTGGATTAATTAATTCTGTTGGGCTGTATGTTGAGCCGCATACTTCACAGTTATCACCATATTGGTCTTGTGCTTTACATTTAGGGCACGTGCCTTTTACAAAACGGTCAGGTAGGAACATGCCTTTTTCTTCATCATAAAGCTGAGAAATTGTTTTGCTTTTGATGTGACCATTTTTCTTCAGTGCTAGATAAATTTTTGTCGATAATTCGCGACTTTCTTCACTGTGTGTAGAGTGATAATTATCATAACTGATATTGAAGCCTGCAAAATCCTGCTGATGCTCTTTGCTCATTTCTTCAATCATCGCTTCTGGAGTTATACCCAGTTGTTGAGCTTTCAGCATAATTGGGGTGCCGTGGGCATCGTCAGCGCAGATGAAATGAACTTCTTTGCCGCGCATTCGTTGATAACGGACCCAGATATCTGCCTGAATGTGCTCAAGGATATGACCGAGATGAATTGAACCGTTAGCATAAGGTAACGCGCAGGTTACCAATAATTTATTCGCGACGTGAGACATAGTAAGGATCTTACTTCCATAAAATTAATAAAAGGGACTTTGATGGTAACCGATCCGTCATGATGTCGCTAGGGCAATAATGGAGTTTTTGCAAGAGAAATTTCAGTTGGCAAATTGAGGTAAGGCATTATCGTAGTCATCTACTATCTGATATGATAGATACACTCATATATTTAATAAATAATGAAAACGAGAGGAGCCGGGATGAGTGATAAATCCCCCGAGCAGACCACCCCTGAGATTCTGAACGAAAAAGTTTCAGGTGTCTTGTCTACTTTTGAACACCCGACATTGAAACGTAATCTGCTTTCTCTAAAAGCATTACATCAATGTGCGATGATTGACGATGTTCTTCATATCGAATTAGTGATGCCATTTGTTTGGAAAAAACCTTTCCAAGTGCTAATCGAAGAAAAGACAGCTGAACTTCGTGACATCACAGGCGCAAAAGCAATTGAATGGAAACTCAAGCATAATATTTCAACCTTACGTCGTGCAAATGATCTGCCTGGCGTTAATGGTGTACGTAATATTCTTGCGGTGAGTTCTGGTAAAGGTGGCGTAGGTAAATCAAGTACTGCTGTTAACCTTGCATTAGCCCTTGCACAAGAAGGCGCTAAAGTAGGTATTCTTGATGCGGATATTTATGGTCCATCTATTCCTAATATGTTAGGTACCACAATGGAGCGTCCAACGTCTCCTGATGGACAACATATGGCGCCAATTATGGCGTATGGATTAGCGTCTAACTCTATTGGTTATTTAGTGACTGATGATAATGCGATGGTATGGCGTGGTCCTATGGCGAGCAAAGCGTTAATGCAAATGCTCCAAGATACGTTGTGGCCTGACTTAGATTATCTCGTTATCGATATGCCACCAGGAACAGGTGATATTCAATTAACCTTATCCCAAAATATCCCTGTAACTGCAGCCGTTGTGGTAACAACACCTCAGGATATTGCGCTGGTGGATGCAATGAAAGGGATTGTCATGTTTAAGAAAGTCAATGTGCCTGTATTAGGTATTATTGAAAACATGAGTGCGCATATTTGTAGCAACTGTGGTCACCTTGAACCTATCTTTGGTACAGGTGGTGCGGCAAAATTGGCGGAGAAATATCATTGCCAATTATTAGGTCAAGTTCCTCTTCATATCTCTTTACGTGAAGATTTAGATCGTGGACAGCCAACAGTGATGCGTGATCCAGAAGGTGAATTTGCTGATATTTATCGTGAAATAGCGTCAACCGTTTCTGCTCAAATGTATTGGGATGGTGATGCAATTCCAACGGAAATTTCTTTCCGCGCAGTGTAATCGCAGTAAAATAATGCCTGAAATTATTTGCTGATTAAAATGGAGAGTCATTTGGCTTTCCATTTTTTACATGTGATTTCCGGCTGTTTTTGATAAAAAACAAATAGATTTCTGGTTTTACGCTGGAACCAGAGTGATTTCAAAACTATAATCTGCGCTAGCGTAATATTTACATATTATTACGTTATCCCTCTTTTTATTTCAAACCAGGTTTTTGATTATGGCTGACACAGCACATCAGTGCACAATTGTAGGTATCGCTGGAGCTTCTGCTTCGGGTAAAAGTCTTATTGCAAGTACGCTTTACCGTGAATTAAGAGCACAAGTAGGTGATCATAATATCGGTGTGATACCAGAAGATTGTTATTATCGTGACCAAAGTGATTTAACGATGGAAGAACGATATAAGGTCAATTATGACCACCCAAATTCGATGGATCATGCACTTTTATACCAGCATTTGTGTGAACTAAAAGCAGGAAATGCCATCGAACTCCCTCAGTATGACTACGTTGCTCACACTCGCAAAACAGAATCCATCCCTTTTAAGCCTAAAAAAGTTATTATTATTGAAGGCATCTTGTTATTAACAGATAAGCGCCTGCGCGAAGAGATGGATTTCTCTATCTTTGTTGATACGCCATTAGATATTTGCTTAATGCGTAGAATTAAACGTGATGTAAATGAACGTGGACGTAGCTTAGACTCAGTCATTGAACAATATAATAAAACTGTTCGTCCGATGTTCTTCCAGTTTATTGAACCTTCTAAACAATATGCCGATATTATTGTGCCAAGAGGGGGTAAAAACCGCGTTGCGATTGATATTCTGAAAGCAAAAATTGGACAGTTCTGCGAATAATAGGTTCATTTATGGGCAGCTTTCATGCATGATGAAACTGCCTAATTAACTTGAAGAAGGAAATAAAATGCGATTATGCGACCGTGATATTATTCAGTGGCTGGATGAAGGTAAATTAGTCATTGAGCCTCGCCCGCCTGTCGAGCGAATTAACGGCGCAACAGCAGATGTTCGCTTAGGAAACCAGTTTCGTGTTTTCCAAGGACATACTGCCGCTTATATTGATCTGAGTGGTCCAAAAGCTGAAGTGAATGCTGCATTAGAACGTGTGATGAGTGATGAGATTGTTTTACCTGAAGGTGAGGCGTTTTACTTACATCCTGGTGAATTAGCATTGGCTGTGACACTAGAATCAGTCACATTACCTGATAATGTGGTGGGGTGGCTAGATGGACGCTCATCATTAGCACGTTTAGGCTTGATGGTGCACGTTACTGCACATCGTATTGATCCTGGTTGGCATGGGCAAATCGTATTAGAATTCTTTAATTCAGGTAAACTGCCTCTTGCATTAAGACCGGGCATGGTGATTGGTGCATTAAGTTTTGAACCTATGTCTGGCCCCGCCGATAGACCTTATAATCGTCGTCAAGATGCTAAATATAAAAATCAACAAGGTGCGGTAGGTAGTCGAATTAGTGAAGATTAACTATCTTTATAATCATCATTATCAGATTTTACTAAACGGGTAATTATATGAAAAGGTTTTTGACAACACTGGCTATTTTGCTTGTGGTTATTTTGGCAGGCTTAACAGCATTAGTTTTACTCATTAACCCTAATGATTTCCGTGGATATCTTGTTGAGCGAGTTGAAAAACAAAGCGGTTATAAACTCACATTACAAGATGATATGCGTTGGCATGTTTGGCCAAAACTGAGCATTATCAGTGGTAAAATGTCATTGACAGCACCTGGTGCTGAAATGCCTTTAATTACTGCGGATAATATGCGTCTGGATGTTGAGTTATTACCGCTTCTTTCTCATCAACTTGAAGTAAAAGAAGTCATGCTTAAAGGTGCTGTAGTACGTCAAACACCTGAAAGTAAGGCTATCCCTAAAATAGTTTCTCCTTCTACGCCTAAAGATGTTTCTCACCCTGTGATTGAAACAAGAGCGAATAATTGGCAGTTAAATATTGCCAAAGTCAAAATTTCAGACAGCTTAATTATTTGGCAGATGAAAGATGGTGAGCAACTTAATTTGCGTGATATTAATTTATCGCTGAAAACAGATGATAAAAAACAAATTAATCTAGAGATGAGCACGAAAGTAAATCGTGATCGTCGTGAGATAACGCTAAATGTTGCCGCTAATGCTGATATGAACAGCTATCCTTACCAAATCAACGGTACGATCACACAGCTAGATTATGCATTATCCGGTGTGGAAATCCCTGAAAATGGCATAACAGGAAGTTTAACCTCAGATTTTATGATCCAAAATGAGGGTGTGAGAAAAATTTCATTTGATAATCTAAATCTAACTGCTAATGACAGTCAATTACAAGGTAGTGTTAGTGCAGAGTTTGCAAATAAAACACGTTATCAAGTTGATTTAAAAGGTGAACAATTAAATTTAAATACGTTGTTACCAGAGTTAGCAACGGCTAAAACAACTGAAACTGCATTATTGTCCCTTAAAGATAATAAGACACTATCATCATTTTCATTATTTAATACTGCACACGCGGCTCCAGCACCTAATGCCACGATTATGGCCAAGCCAGTTATTACTTCAGTGACTGTTGAAAATAAAGAATATGATTTAACGCATTGGGGTGATCTTGAATTTACGCTGAAATTAGCACTGAATAAGCTCCTTTATAAAGATTTAGAGATTAATGATTTTAAACTTGATGCGCTAAATAATCCTAACTCGATGAATATTCAAACTTTAACAGGAAAGATTCATCAGGGTGATTTTTCACTACCTACTGTGATTTCTACAAGTATTGTGCCAGCACATATTAGTATGGATATCACAATGAATAATATTCCGTTACAACCTCTATTGCGTGCGTTTAATCAGCCTGAAAATTTCAGTGGATTAATTTCAGCCAAAGGAAATATCGAAGGTGCGGGATATAACCGAAAAGCCTTTTATCATTACTGGCAGGGCACACTCAATACCTCATTAACTCAATTTAAGATGCAGGGCCTAAATGTCCCACAGGTGATCCAGCAATCTATTGCTCAAGCGACAGATAAAGTGATTTATCCTGAAGATATAGAAAGTTACACCCAAGCAGATAATGTCATTGCCCAATTTAAATTAACACCCAAAGGACAATTGACGGTTAATTCCCTTGATGCCCAAGCGGATGCTTATCAAATTAAAGGGCAGGGTAAAGTTAACCTTCAGCGTCATGATCTTGATGTAACATTATTGGTTAATATTAAAAAAGGGTGGGGTAAAGAAAATGAATTTATTCGCCAACTGGCTAAAATTGATATTCCATTAAGGCTTTATGGAGATTGGAATGCGGTGCAATATGAACTCAATGTTGAAAAATTATTGCGCGATCAATTACAGCAAAAAGCGAAACAAGCCATCGATAATTGGCTGAATAAGCAAGATGCTGAAAGCCCAGAAGTAAAAGCACTTAATCAGCTATTGAAGAAAATTTAATTTCACGATTTTTAACTTCATCACATTCTTAATAAAAGCACACAATTTTGATAATTGTGTGCTTTTTGCTTTATATCTATCATTTAATTTATGTTTTGAATGAAAAGTAAGCATTCGTGCTATACCTATGCAAAAAAATAGTCGTTTTTTTGATATATGTCATACACTGCAACGTTGCCTTTGGGCAGAGTGTGTCAATCGCACTAAACGCAAAAATGATGATAAAAAATAAAAAACTTCATTTTATAAATGACTACTTTAGACAGGATAAATAAATGATTGAAATTCTTATCGGCGCCTTAGTTGCTGTAGGCGTTGGACGTTATATTGTAAAAGGCTATTCACCAACCGGTGTTCTAATGACAGGTGGTCTGTTATTACTGATCATCAGCGTTATTATGGGAAGAGCTGTTTTACCTGCAAGTGCAACTGCGACAGGCTATGGCTTAATCGATATTGTTGAGTATGTGAAAAATCTACTAATGAGCCGTGGTGGCGATTTAGGTATGATGATCATGATACTTTGTGGTTTTGCTTCTTATATGACACACATCGGTGCTAATGATGTTGTTGTTAAATTAGCATCACGCCCGCTGAAAATGATCAACTCACCTTATCTGCTGATGGTTGCGGCTTACATTGTTGCATGTTTGATGTCACTGGCTGTTTCATCAGCAACAGGTTTAGGGGTGTTGTTAATGGCAACTTTATTCCCTGTTATGGTGAATATGGGCATTAGTCGCGGTGCCGCAGCTGCAATTTGTGCATCTCCAGCCTCTATTATTTTAGCGCCAACATCGGGAGATGTTATTTTAGCCGCTGAAGCATCTCAAATGCCGCTGATTGACTTCGCATTTAAAACCACATTGCCTATCTCTATTGCTGCAATTATTGGTATGTGCATTGCGCACTTCTTCTGGCAACGTTACCTTGACCGCAAAGAGCACATTGAAACTGAAATGTTAGACGTGAATGAAATCAAAACTCACGCACCAAGTTTCTATGCGATTTTACCTTTTACACCAATTATCGGTGTTCTCGTTTTTGATGGTAAATGGTTACCAGAGCTTCATATTGTTGCCATTATTATTATCTGTATGATTTTAGCGGCTGTGATCGAATTTATTCGTAGCTTTAGCGCAAAACAAGTTTTTGAAGGTTTAGAAGTTGCTTACCGCGGTATGGCAGATGCATTTGCTCAAGTTGTTATGTTATTAGTCGCAGCAGGGGTATTTGCTCAAGGTTTAACAACAGTTGGCTTTATTAATGCATTAATCGAAGGTGCTCAGTCATTAGGTTCAGGTGCGATTGTGATGATGATTGCACTGGTATTAATTACCATGTTAGCGGCGATGACAACAGGCTCTGGTAACGCGCCATTCTATGCTTTCGTTGAATTAATTCCTCGTTTAGCAAGCAATATGGGTGTTAACCCAGCTTATTTAACTATTCCAATGTTACAAGCTTCAAACTTAGGCCGTACATTATCACCGGTTTCTGGTGTTGTGGTTGCGGTATCAGGTATGGCGAAAATTTCACCGTTTGAAGTGATGAAACGTGTTTCTGTACCAGTATTAGTAGGACTGGTTATTGTTATTGTTGCGACTGAAATTCTTGTACCAAGTACATTAGGTTAATTATTAACTTATTAAATTAATCTAAATTTATTGTTTTAAATTTTATTGGCGGGTTTTGTAATTGAACAAAGCCCGTTTTTTATTGAATAAAATTTAAAAATTCTGCCTTATTCTTTCTCATCACACTCATAAATATATAAATAAATATAATAAATCTTATTCTACTCCTATTTGGAGTGATTAAATATTTTTATATTCAAAATTCTATATATATAATTAAATTTTACTTTAAATACTCTATTAATATCCCATGTTGTATTAAATTTGTATTGTTTTATTTGTAACTGATTGTATTTAATGGATAAAATTATTTTTTGATAAAATTTAGTAAAAAATTAACTGTAAATATATTACTAATATAAATAAGAGTAACTACTTATTTATTCCTATTTTTTTACTGTTAAATCACATTTAAAAATAAATAGGTTTAATTTATTTTATGTATCGTGGTATGTTTGGCTTAAATCACTGGTAAGTATTATTAAATACGCTTTTTTATTGGCTAAAAATGATGCTATGGATAATGAATTGATAATCACGCCTTATGTGCTTTGGTTTACAGCAAAGGGCGGTAGCGTGTTTTATGGTGATTAATAGGGTAATTCACAGTGAATAACCACTAAAAAATACACTACTGATCAATTAAATACATAAAAAAGAGAATGTAAAAATGGAGAATATGGCCAGGTACAATGGACAAAATCGCTATTATCTTAATGTACAAGGATGTGATGTTTTATTTGATGTAGAATACTTCACTGGACGCGAAGCAATAAGTGATACCTACCATTATCAAATTACCTTTACTTGCCAAACTCAAGATTTACAGCCACAACAACTCTTGCGCCGTAGTGCAACGCTATCTTTTACACCGCCAATTAACAGTATTACCGATTTGGCAACGCAAGAGCCCATCACTAAGCAAGTTCATGGTGTTATCACACAATTTCGGCGTTTATCAGGTTCGGTGGATGAAGCGCGTTATCAACTCGTTATTGAGCCTGTCTTTGCATTATTACGTCATCAAATCCGCTCTCATCGATTTTTCCTCAATCAATCTGTGCCTGATGTTGTAAGCCAAATTTTACGTGAGCATAATTTTAAAGATTGGGAATTTGAATTTACACTTAAAAATGAATATCCCAAACGCGAGCAAATTAATCAATACAATGAAAGTGATCGTCAATTTATAGAACGACTATTAAGTGAAGTTGGTATTTTTTACTCATTCTATTTGCAAGACCAAACACAAACTGAAGTCATCCGTTTTGCCGATCGCCAAAGTGCTTACACCTTTGATAAAACACTACCTTTAAATAGCCCATCGGGCATGAATGATAATCACCAAGAAAGTGTATGGGGATTATCATTACACCATCAAGTGGTCGAACAGAATGTATTCACCAAAGACTATAACCATCGTCAAGCGCAAGACAC